>DASVGS010000349.1:0-6948 GCA_036379435.1 Ignavibacteriaceae bacterium | reverse complement strand
TTGTAATATTTTCACCGATCATATTAATTAACTCGTAAGCATAGTATCTTGGCTTTTTGGATTTATAAAAATTTCCTCTCTCCCAGTACGTTTCTGAAATAGTCAAAAGAACTTTCCATGTCAACTCACTAATACTCTCATTTTCAATCAGGTTGTATGCACTTTCAAAATACTCAATTGGAGATTTTAAATTTTCATTTTGAGTAGACCGTGCTATTTTCCCAAACAAAAATTCTCTGTACGCTCGGAATATAACATTTTGTTTGATATGTTTTATAAATTCATCCCGGTTTAAATTATTTAACGCCTCCTCAATTTTACCTGAAGCAATAAGTAACTCCGATGCTAAAATAATTGCTTCCGTATAAAGATTATATTCAGATATTTTTTCACAGGATTTTAATATTAAACTAATATCACCATTTATTTCTAATGTGTTTCCATAACTGATTTTATTAAGGAATTTTAAATATTTAAAACCCAGGTTACTTAACTCAGAATTGTTCTCATCGATCATCAGAAAATATTCATATCGATTTATCGTATTTTTTAATTCTTCTCTATCACCAATAACAAACCAAAATTTACCAAACAAAAACTGAAGATTCATCTGCTCTTCTCTGTTTTTTGTCTGTTCAAATAGCTCATCAGCTCTAACCAAGTGATTATATGCTAACTGATATTCGCACGATTGGAGATATATTTCCGCCAAATTATATATGGATAAACTTATTCCGTACTGATTGCCTAAAGCTAAAAAAATTTTTTCAGATTGGATCCAGCTTTCTTTTGCTTTTTCAAAATTAAAATTTTCCTGATAAAAAATACCGTAACCTAAGAGAATGTTAGCTTCCTGGTTAAGATTTCCAATCTGCCGATTAAGTTCAATTGCTTCCTTCCAATATTTTTCACTTTCTTCGTTTTTCCCAAGTATGTTATTGATGTTGCCAATATTAACCTTAATACTTGCTGTTCTTTCGGCATATTTGGTTTTGGCATAACATTCTTCAGCAAGAATAAATTGTTTTAGAGCTTGTTCAGGATCATTTCTAAATTGTATTTCAATCAATCCCAAAAGATTGTGACACTTTCCTTTAACTTCAGGGTCTAATTTTCTATCATTCAAAAGTTTCTTACAATAATCTTCCGCCTCATTAATATTATTCAAATCAAACTCGGCATAAGCCAGTTCAACTAAAGTTTTTTGAACTAATTTAATATCACTTACCGAGTCTGCCAATAACAGCAAAATTGATTTACCTTCTTCAATTTTTCTTATTCCAATTAAACAGCAGCCTTTAATAAACTCTAATTGGTGTTTATCGTTATTTAACAATTTTTCGGTATTAAGCTTGTAAATATATTCCAGCGCCGATTTGTATTCATTTAGTTTATAAAGCGTTTTTATTAATTCAAATGTAAGATAAGTTACCGTTTTATGAGACAGGTTAAAGATAATTGCTTTTTCTAATAAAGAACGTTTATAACTGTATGCACTTATTTTTTCAGCCTGCAATATTTCCTTTTTTAAATATTCAACAGAGTGCTCAAATTCATTTGCTAGCTCAAACTGCCTTGCCAGCTCAATTGTGTTGAAATCTGGAAATAATTTTTCTATGGAATTTGATATTACTATATGGAATTTAACCCGGTTATTTATAGTTGAATAAATATATTTTTTAAAATTAAATGAATTGATTTTGGGTGCATTACTAATACTAAGTGGATCAATTATATTTTTTCTCTCCAATTCACTTAGAATATTTTTTAACTCCAACTGTGATAAATCTATTAAAGCAGCAAGAATTGTTTGTTCAACTGAAATTTCAAATGCAGATATAATTTGTGCAAGCTTTAATTCAGTGCTGTTTAAATTACTTAAACGCATCCGATAGATTTCTTCGTGCGAACTCTGCAAAGAAAGAACTATATCTTCATTAGATTCAAAAGTTACTTTTGCATTTGTGTACTTAATTACTTTTAAAAGTATTAAATCTTTAATGAACTGCTTTATACTTCCCGGCTGAAGATCAGAGTAGAGTAAAATATATCTTTTTAATTCTCTTTTAGGATAAGTCGGAATATAACTCAACTCCAAAAATTCCGATAATTGATGATCAGTAAATTGATTGAGCTGAACAATGCACAGATTATTAATAACAGAAGAAGAATGGTCAAAATCTGATGATTCAGACAAAATTACTTTTATTCCTTTTACCTGAAAAATTCTTATAATCTCAGTTAGTGATTCTATGGTGTATTCATCATATAAATTATAGTCATCTAATAGTACAGTAAGATTTATTTTTGATTCTATAGTATTAAAAATTCTCTTAACGGATTCAAAAAAATTATGGGTGGATTTATCAAACACCTCGCTAATTATTTGATTATAGTCTTTTTCCTTCTCCGTAAAAATCGATTCAGTTAAAATTATTTTTCGGCAGATATATTTTACAGCTTCAAAACCGGATTTAATTTTAGTGTTTTCTATAAAGACAGAATTTTCTGTCTTCCTATAAATCTCCTCTAGCAGTGATGTCTTTCCGGATCCATCAAAGCCTCTTACCGTAAAAATTTCATTACTTGTATTATCATTTAGATATGTGTTAAGAATATTAAATGCATCTCTTCGATCACTAAAAACTTTAGCGGGAATTAAATCCTTTACAATATTAAAATCGATCTCAAGCTGCAGATCTAAAATTATTTCAAGGGCATTTTCATATCTCTCCAGAGGATTCTTTTTTAAAAGTTTTTGAATAATATTTATAATTTTTTTTGAATAGATCGAAGGTCCTAAAGCAAATTCATCTTCGATGTGAGATTTATAAATATCCAATTCATTTTCACTTTTAAAAGGAAATCGCTCATAAACTATTCTGTATAACAACATTCCTAAGGAATAAAAATCAACTGAGTGATCGTGGTTTTCATTTTTTAAAAGTTCAGGGGCAATGTAATATGGTGTACCTTTGATATTCTTATCATAGTCTGCAAGTGTATATCTTGCAAAACCCAAATCAATAATCTTTACTACAGGTATCCCATTAATTTCCGCAACAAGAATATTTTCGGCTTTAAGATCATAATAGATATAATTTGATTGATGCAGATAGTAAAGCACAGAACAAATTTGTTTAATAACTTGAATAAGTTTTTTTTCTTCTTTAAGTCCCGTATAACTCAATAGAGGTGTGGATGAAAAATATTCCAAAGTAATAAAGGGAGAAGATAATTCTATTTCCGGATCTTCATCTTCATCTTTAATGATTACTGTACTTAGTTCAAACGCTTTAATTATGTTTGGATGATCCAACTTCTGCAGAATAAAATATTCTTCACGAAAAAAATCTTTCTCATTTTTTGATGCAGAGTCAGGCAGAAATTTTGCCGCCACTTCTCTTTCCGGAAACTCAGTATCAATTACATTAAATACTTTGCTTCTGCCTTCACCTAATTTTTTACTAAGTATGTATCTTTTATTTACCATCATTTAATTACTGATTTACATTTTTACTTATTTTACTGCCAATATCATTAATACTCAATAAAGATATTATTAAAACTAATCCGGGAATGAAAATTAACCACCAAGATTGATTTATATATTCCTGGCCTGATTCAATCATTGATCCCCAGGATGGGTACGCAGTACCTGTTCCCAAACCCAAGTAACTTAAAGCTGATTCAGCTAACATTGCATTACTGAGTTGAAATATTAAATTGACCATAACCGGAACAACAATAACCGGTAAAATTTCTCTTATCAATAATTTAAAATTATTTAATCCAATTAAACCTGCAGAAAGATAGTACTCTTTTGTTTTGATTGAAATTATTTCACTTTTTACAAGTTTAAATAAACTCATCCAACTTGAAAAACCTAAAACAATTATAATTGATAAAATATTACTCCCAAATAAAGCCATAACAAGAACTATTAAAAATATTGATGGAAACGCAAGAAACAAATCTGTAAGTCTGCTTAATACTAAATTAATAAAACCTCCTCGTTCAGCAGCAAAAAAGGCGAATAGTATTCCTAAAATAAATGATACAAATACTGCTCCTAATCCCACCAATACTGAGATTCTTGATCCATAAACTATCCGTGTAAAAACGTCTCTCCCAAATTCATCAGAACCTAACAAAAAAATTTTAGATGATTGAAAGGGTTTTCCATCGGACTGTATTATTTTATTTTTCTCAAGTTGATATTTAATACCTGACTGATAGTAATTGAAACTTGAATCAACCTTAATACTATCCACATAAATTAAATTGTTATTGTATGATTTAGGTATAACCTGATCAATTAGAAATTGTAATTCATTTGGATAATTCTCTCTATTTACCGGCGCTTCATTTAATTCTATATAAGATACACTTGATAGCGGCGGAAGCAATTTTGTTACTCCAATATTTTTTTGAAAATCTGGATGCTGATTTGTAATAACCGGGGCAAATAAAAAGCAAGCTATCAAAATTATTATTACAGCATTTGAGATTTTTAAAGTTTGCGATAATATTTTCTTTACTTTGAAAGAACTGATAATAATTATTGGAATAAATAATATTAATAAAAGAGAAGCAAGATTATCAATAAGCTCAAATTTTATTGATGAAATTACCTCACCTGGCGATTGAACAAACGATGTGATTAATATTACTATCAAATTTAAAAGCTGAATTAAGTATGAAAATCTCACCACCACTATCAGCGTTATAATAATAAGTATAAAGTGCCAGATTTTAATTTTAGAATTCATTAATCAATAAATTCCTTAATAAATCTTTTATCCATTTTTATTTTAATAAGATCAGCAACCAAATTTGATATTATCATCATTAATCCGGCAATAAAACTGCATGCTATTATGAGAGGAAAATCACGATTTAAGATTGCATTGATAGTCAGTCTTCCCATACCGGGCAAAGCAAAAATTACTTCAGTAAGCAAAGCACCGCCTAACAAAATTCCAAATTCTATACCAGCAATTGAAATTACGGGTTGTATTGCATTTGGCATTATATGTTTATTGAAGATGATCTTTTCTGAAAATCCATTAGCCTTTAAGTTTGTTATAAACGGACTATTTTCTACTGTGCTCAAATTATCGCGAAGATATTTATAAAAAACTGCTATGCCTGCAAATGAAATGGTTATCATTGGTAAAATCAGATGGAGGAAATAATCATTTATTTTCCCTACAAAACTTAGATCATCAAAATTAATTGATTTAATGCCGGAGGTAGGTAAAAGATCCAGATAAACCGAAAAGATATAAACTAAAATTAATCCCACTACAAATGATGGCAGTGAAAAAGTTATTATTGAAACTTTTGAAAGCAGTTTATCAATTAATTTTCCACGATTGTTAAAAGCATACTTGGCCAGCCAATATGCAGTTGATAACTGTAGTAAAAAACTAATAATTGAAAAGAGCAGCGTAAACAAGAAATAATCTTTCAGGACAGAAAAAACCGGCTGGCGATAGTTGTAAGAAATTCCAAAATCACCAGTAAAAGAATTTATAATAAAATGGTAGTACTGTTTGTAAATTGGTTCATCCAGACCAAATGATTTAGTTACTTTTTCTGCAAGCTGTTGATTTAGCTGAGGAGAAAGAAATTTTTGAGATGGATCACCTGGTGACAATCTAATAAGCAGAAAAATAAATGTTACAAGCAAAAAAAGAACTATTACTGAACTTCCGATTCTTTTTAATAATGCTTTATATATTTTTTTATTCATCTTTATATTAGACTTTAATCTTCCATTCCCAAATTTTTTGCAGTGCACCAAATGGATTTATCGTTAAATTTTTTAATCTGCTGTTGTAAATAATAATATTATCTGTCCAGTACAAAAATATAACAGGATTATCCTGATAAATTATTTTTTGAAATTTTAAATAAATATTTCTTTTTTCTGAATTACTTATCTTCTTTTCAACCAGGTTCAGTAAACTATCAGTTTCATCATTTTGATATGATGCAAAGTTATTCGGAGTTTTTTCAAGATTAGAATTCCAAATTGTTTTTAAATCAAGCGGTACGGGGATGTACAATGATGCCATCCATGCATCCATTTTTTTAGTATAAAGATTTTCAACAAAAGCACCCAATTCCATCTTTTGAGTTTTCATTTCGATACCGATTGCTTTAAAATCATTTGCAATTACGGTAGCAGCATACTCTCTTAATGGATTGCCGCTAGGAATAAATAAAGTAAATGCAAATTCAACACCATCTTTTTCAATTACACCATTATTATTAACATCTAACCAGCCATCTTCCTTAAGCAGCTGCCGGGCTGCTTCAGGATTGAATTCTACAGGCTCTAATTCTTTATTGTAATAAGTTTTAAAAATTGATGAAATTGGTGTAACAACTAGTTCACCGTAATTATCAAGATATTCACTTAAAATTTCTTTTCTATTTATTGCGTACAACAAAGCGCGGCGTACTTTTTCACTTCCAAAAAGTTTGTTTGGATAAATAACCTGATTGTCAGCATATTTTTCAATGTCAATATTGCTTAAGCCAATGTAATCATATTCTCTTCCTTTAATAGTTTTGATTTCAACATTTGCATTGTGTTCAAAATTTTTTGTATCAGCCGGTTTTATTAATTCACAAAAATCCACTTCACCTTTTTTTAGTTGTGTAATTCTTGAATTATAATCTGGAATTATTTTAAATATTATTTCATCAATCATCTGCTTCTGATAAAGAAATGAATTTTTATCAGCCTCAAGAACAATCATCTGATTTCGTTCCCATCTTTTTAATTTGTACGCACCATTAGAAACGGGATTAAAATTTATTTCTGAAGTTGAAATAGATTTTCTATCCATTCTTTCATAGACGTGTTTGGGAATGATTGGAAATATCACATCCAATAAAGAAGGAGTTGAACCTGCTATAAAATTAATTTTTAAC
>DASVGS010000348.1:0-5122 GCA_036379435.1 Ignavibacteriaceae bacterium | reverse complement strand
ACGTAATAGATCTTAAAAGTATCCGTAAACAAAGTTATGCTGTCTTTAAGCAAAGTATAAAACGCAGCATTGTTTATCCAGTTGGCAGCATATTTCATAAAACCCTGGTTTTCATCAACACCGGCACGCAAAACAGGGATAAAAATTATAAGCAAAAACAATCCAAACACAGCAAGATTTGCCGCTAGTTTTAATTTATTGTTAAACAATTTTCTTAAGAATATCGGAAGTAATAAAATCGGCCATAACTTAAACCCAACTGCAAATGCAAGCGTAACACTTGATGTGAGATATTCATTCCTTAGGAAGTAGTAAATAGAAATTGCAGTAAACAATAACGCGAAAAGATCGTAGTGTCCGGTATTAAAAAACTCGTGCAGTACAATTGGATTAAGCCAGTAAATTGCTGCAAAAGAGTAAGGCAGTTTTAGTTCTCTTAAAATCCTGAAAATAAAGAACAGAAGAAAAATATCTCCGATTAACATTATCAGCTTCCAGCCGGTTACACTCCACGGAAACAGGTAATAGGAAAGAGCAAAAACTATTTGTGATAATGCCGGGTAAAGCGTTTTAATTTTTGGATGATTTATTTTATCAATTACGTTACCAGATTCATCTGCTAACTTTAAAATCTTTTGTGGTACATCTTGATTCTTTTCAATAACATCCTTTGGGCTAAACACATAAGGATTATATTCATTAGCTGTTACCGCACCATCCCAGAGATAACGGTAAAAATCATCTTCAAGAATTGGCGAAGATGGAATTAAAATTAATCTTGCAATCAAACCTGTAAAAATTATCCACGCGATCCAGCTTTCTTTAAAAGGAATTTTTGTGATGTTTATGATAGCAAGAAAAAAAAGAATTCCAATTAAAATTCTTTGTGCAACAAAAAGTATTTTTTGCTTGTCAGTCGGTTGTGCCTCGTAAGTTAATGTGTGGGAAACAAAAAGAATATATAAAGCGTAAAGAATTACACCTATCCCCATAATTATCCATATGATTTTACCATTTAAGTATTTTGTGATCAATTAAACAAAAACCTTTATAAGTAAATCAAAGTTAATATTTAATTAATCAATTCTATAGATTTGATTTGACTCGCCAAAAACTTTTTTCTGAAAAACAATATTCATACTAAAATGATTTTCATTTGCAATAGATGTTATTCGCTGTAAATCACAATCCTCGGAGAGAATCATCAATACAATTGTTTCTTCCGTTTTATAATCTTTTAATTGTGAAAAAAGTTTTTTGAAATATTGAAAATCGTTACCACAAAACCAGGCAAGTTCTTCTTCATTCCCTGGATTTTTAGGAAAGTATGGCGGATTGATTATTATGAAATCAAATATTCTCAATTCAATTTTATCAAATAAATCTGATTCAATCACTTCCATTTTAACATTATTCAGTTCAGCGTTCTTTAGGATATTTTTAATCGAAGTTGGATTGATATCACTGGCAGTTACTATTGCGTTTTGTTTGGCACAGTATATTGAAATCAATCCCGAACCTGCACCAAGTTCTAAAACAGTTCTTTTTAACAAATCAAACCTGGAAATGTATTCAAGTAATATTTTTGTACTAAAGAAAAATCCAGGATGAAAAACTCCAGGCATAACTTTTACATTAATTCCTTTGTAAGAATAATTTCTTTCTTTAGATGCGTAGATATTATATACTGATTTTAAAATCGGGAAAAGTAATTTTTTAATAAATGATTTGATCATACATGTCAGACTTACAAAAATGTTATTCGGAAAAAGTCCGCGATCTTCTTATAGGACAGGGAGACTGAGAAATCTATATTTACAAAAAAGTAAGATTTCTCTCCCGATAAATCGGGATCGAAATGACTATTACTTATGAAATTACATTTAATCATTCAGAATAAAACCCTTCTATTTCCGGTTGACGGTAATGCAGCCAAAACTTTTGCAATATTTTCAATTCGTACGGCAGATGATAGAAATTTGTTTTATATCTAAACGCGGAAAAAATTCTCATTACTTTTTTTTGCAACTCTGTCAGTTTAAAATCAGATACCGTCGGATAGTAAGCATTTAAAACAGTTTCAAAGTTTTTAATCTTATCAACCATAAATGGTTTTAACCATGGTGTAAGCGGATTTTTTCTGAGATCAAAATTTTCCCAATCAGAGTTTAACCAATCCTCTAACTTCTGCGGAAACTTAAATCCAGCCTCTGATACTTTTTCATATAGTTCAGATCCTTCGGTGGGAACAGGTGAGTAAACGTAAATTATAATTTCTGTATCAGGATTAATTTCTTTTATCTCTTTTATAAACTTTATGTCTTCATCAATTTGTTTTGAAACTTTCGCATCATTCTCTGCAGGTAAACCAAGTACAAAAGAATATTCCGGAATTATATTAAACTTTTTTAATCGTGCAGCAAAACTTTTTATTTGTTCTCCAGTCTGGGTTCCACCTTTGTCCATCTGTTTAAGAATTTCATCGTTGCCTGTTTCTGCACCAAAAAAAATCATTTTACATCCGGATTCTTTCATCAATGCCAGTGATTCATCTTTGTATTTATCAATTGTATCAATTCGTCCTTCGCCCCACCATGATATGTTTTGATCTTTTATGAGATTTGAAAATTCAACCACTCTTTTTTCAGAAACAAAAAAATTATTATCATGAAATTCAACAGCATCAATTCTATATTTACTTTTTAGGTGCATCAGATCATTAAAAATTTTTTCTGCCGATTTACCTTTCCATCTTGCTTCATAAATTGGTACTACTGCACAAAATGAACAGGTAAATGGACAGCCAACGCTGGAATGATATGCTGCCGTTCTGTTTCCGAGAAAAGTTTTACCAAGATATTTTTCAATCGGATAAAAACTATTTAAATATTCATAAGGAAGCGGGGCTAATAAATCCTGATCAAACAAATCAGATTTTCTGGTTTTTATGATCTCATTATCTTTTTTGTAAATAAGATTTTCGATTGTTGAATAATCAGAATTAGTTTCAAGAGCAGTAATTAGTTTGGGAAATGCTTCATCACCGGGACCGTTGATAATAAAATCAACAAATCCAGAATTGATTGATGATTTATACTGATTAGATGCAAAATATCCACCCCAAATTATTTTAATTCCCGGAAAGATTTTTCTTACTTCTTTAGAAAATGGTATTGCCTGTTTTAACTGCATTCCAGGCATTACAGTTGAAGCAAAGTACTTGAACTCGTTTGTCTTTAAATATGTTTCAATTTTGTTCCAGGGATCTTTTTCTAAATTGCCGTCAACAAAAACATATTTATACTTTTCGTGAATAGAAGCACCCACCTGCAGAATTGAATTTGGGATTCTGTGTTTTGAGTTTGCGCTACGCGGATTAAACAATAAAATTTTATTCATATTTATAAATTAATTAAAATGCACTGCAGCATCTTGAACATGCCGGAAAAAGACCGCCTGCATTCATAAGATCTTTTCTGAATTTTGAAGCGATGTTTGAATTCCATATTTCTTTAATTGAGCTGCTATAAATATTTCCGATATTTAAATTATAACATCTTCCATGTGCGGGAATGACCGAACCATCCGACTTGATCATTAAATTTCTATATACATCATTACAAATTTTACCAATTAATATTTCCGGATGATTATAGAATACATCCAATTTATTTTCAGTTACGATATCAGGTGAAAAAGTTACGTTAAAATTATATTCATTTTTTTTAATCTCAATAATCTCTTTTAATAAAATTTTAAGATTCATTTGACTTATTTCAATCTGTTCAGTGTTTGAAATTGTTGCCGGGTATTTATTTCCATAGATTTTGTTGTGATTGTTTACAATAAAATCAGGAGTAAAATTTGTGTGCATAAATCCAAGCTGTTTAATTGGATAATATTTAAAGTAATTTACAAATTCTTTTAAATGCCCTATATTCCACTCCGTGATAACGCAAAAAATTGAAATGTCCGGTCGTGATTCATAACTTAATAATTCTTCAATTCCTTCAACCGCTTTTTGAAAAGAATTTTTATGGCCGCGAATTTGATTATGAATTTCCTGTGGTCCATCAAGAGAAATAAAAACATCGTTCAATCCGGCTTTGGCAATATCTTTTGCTTTTTGTTTTAATGTTAAGGCATTAGTAGTAATTGATGTATAAAGTTTTTTATTATTAGCATATTCAAGAGATTCGATTAATTCAGGATAAATTAAAGGTTCTGTGAAAGCGTATCCTATTTTAGTTTTGGGAAAGTATTCAGATGTCTGATCAATTATTCTTTTGATCAGGTCTAATGGCATATTTATCGGAGATGTTCCCATCAGGTTTTGATAGAAATTACTGTCCTTAAACTCAATTCCAACATCGCACATTTTGCAGTGAAGATTACAAATATTGTTTACACCAAGTACGATCCATTCAGGATGGTAAAAAAGTTTTTGCGGATGTAATCTTTTATTTATTGATTTTAATTTTCTATTAATCATTTCTAAAATCCAACATTATAAAGCTGTTTATATCTGTTAACCGTTTCCGAAATCGGGAAAATATTTACCGGGTTATAGTTTAAATTATTTTGAAGCAGTTGGTTTGCCAATAAAACAAAATCGTTTTCATCTTTTGCAACAAACCATTTATCAGAAGGTTTTGCATATCCAACATTAAACGAAATAATATTCATGCCGTTAACTAGTGCTTCAGCAAACACAAAACCCGATCCTTCGAATTTAGAAGGATGAACAAATATTTTGCTTTGCTGCATTAAAGTAAAAATTTTTTTTCTGGATAATATTCCCATGAATTCAATATTTTTTTCAATTCCATATTGTGCCGCTATTATTTTCAATACAGATAATTCAGGACCATCGCCGACTAATTTACTAACCAGGTTAGGAAAAATATTAACAGCCTGCGCAATTACTTTTATAAACAATTTATAATTTTTAATTGGAATTAAAGAACCAACAGCTAACAAATCAATTTTGCGTGTGTTCTCTGTATTAAAGATCTGATTATCTATTCCCCAAAATATCTCAAAATCAATTTTACGTTTAGCGATCTGATAATACTGTTTTGAAAGATTTTCTGAAAGTGATACTACTTTAACTCTTTTTTTA
>DASVGS010000347.1:0-2014 GCA_036379435.1 Ignavibacteriaceae bacterium | reverse complement strand
CGAAAGGAATAACATAATTAACCTGAAATCCCTCGCTTACAATAATATTATTATGATTTTGATCTTTAATTGCTTCAATCATTGCATCTATATGGCTAAAGATACCAGCTTTTACTCCAAGAATATGAAAATTAGCTTCCATCATATTTGTTTCCAGCGCACCTGAATACGGGGTACCAATACCTAAAGAAAGTCCAACATCCTGCTTAAGTGATAATCCAAGTCTTTCACCGCCCTGCAATTGGAAAAAAGGATTAATATATCCCAGCGTTGGTGATATCTGCATTTTAGTTGGAGGTTGCGCAACTTTGCTAATCCGGATTTTTTGGAATACTCTTGTAAAAACACTTCCGTAATTAATATCTTCTTCAAGATTTAATTTAAAAGGATACGTTATAATCCTTGCCCTTAATTCCGGCGGTACTGCAAGAAACGGATAAAGAACACTCTTGATAGAAATAGTTTGGTTATTGGCATCTCTTAAATCAACAACTATCTCTGCTTTGGGATCAGGCGGATCGATGAAAAGGGCAGTTTGAATATTAATAAATAAACTATCATCCAAAGGTTCCATCTGATAGTATCTTATTTGCTCTTCCTCATCCTGTGCATAGATAGAATGAATTCCAAGAATCATTACAAGAATTAAGAATACAAAATTTAATTTAGATGCTTTCATTTTTTTTTATGCCTGAATAATTAATTTGAAAATTCTGTAAAGAAGAATGAATCGCCAACCTGAACCCTGTCTTTTGATCTTTCATCAACGGCTGTAAAGAAGAAATTGACTTTGTATCTTCCGTCAGATTCTTTAAGGCTTCCATTCTTATCAAGCCAACTGTCAAAAGCACTTTCTGTTGATGCTATTTTTAACGATACGTTGTAAATTAAATTTCCATTACTATCCTTAGTCGGACCGTTAACCGATATCGGGCCCGCCCAGCTTATTTTTAACTGATCAGGTCTAACATCAACAATAGTTACTTTGAATGCAGTAATGCGCTGCAAATCTTTAACATAAATATCAGAAGCATTCATTTTTGTGGTAACACGTTCAATTTTGATTTCAGGTGGTTTGTTAGGTAATACTTTTATTCTGTCTTCCTGAGATCCAAATTTTATAATTACTTCTGTCTGATCTGTAAGATCAAATTTCTTTTCTTGTCCGGGTGGAACCACAGTAATAGGTGTACTCATATTTCTTGGATCATAAATTGTTGCAGGAACAGTTCCCGTGTTTCTTGCAATATTCCATGTGTACTGTATGTAAGTTTGTTTTGCAGAAATTGGTGATTGCATTTGAGTTTGCTCTTCAACCACTTCTTCCTTTTTTTCTTCAATCGGTGTGGGTGGAACGTAATCTTTAAGTGTTTCCAACTTTTTATTAAGAGATGCAAGTTGTTCCCGCATTTTTTCATTTTCAACAACAACGTTAGGATCTATTTTTATAGAAAAATCTATTCCGAGAGAATATAGCGAATCCAATACTGCAATCAATGAATCCCGTACTGACTTATTAACAGTATTTTCTTCCAACGCAACTCTTCGTAAGTCAAGATCAGCTCCTTTTAACGCAAGTACTGTTATTACAAATATGTACAGTACCTGGTATATAACGAATTTACTGTCTCTGTTTTTATTAATCATTTTAAAATCTAATTTATTTCTTTAATACAATTGCTTCCAGATGCTTCAAACCGGTAAGTGTTTTTTCATCGCCTAAGGATTGCGATGCCTGATTTAATGCATTTGCCAAACTACTAAGTTCAGTTATTTTTTGAGAGCTGACAGCATCTATTTGATTTACTTTTTCAGCCAGCGCGCTAATCGAAGTAAAATTCCTATTCATTATTTCACTAAGCTTGGCTGATTGTTCTACTAAAAGTTTAAACTTTTCAACATCCGCAAGTGATAACTCAGAACCACTTACGCCTGAAGTTCCTTGATTTAATTGCTTTAAAATGTTTTTTGAATTTTCAACTTGAATTCTTGAAAAATATTTATCTCTTATATC
>DASVGS010000346.1:0-5861 GCA_036379435.1 Ignavibacteriaceae bacterium | reverse complement strand
TGACTGAACTTCAACAAAAACGCTTTTATAAATCTATTAATATCTCCATCCATTACTCCTTGAGTATCAGAAGTTTCTTCGTCAGTTCTGTGATCTTTTACCATATTGTATGGATGGAAAACGTAGGAACGGATCTGACTTCCCCATTCTATTTTCATCTTACTTTTTTCAACTTCATCCATCGCCGCATTTTGCTTCTCAAGTTCTAATTGATATAATTTTGATTTTAAAAGTTTCATCGCGTTAACACGATTTTGTGCCTGGGATCTTTCACTTTGACAAGCGGCTACAATTCCCGTGGGGATATGTGTAAACCTAACAGCTGTTTCTACTTTGTTTACGTTTTGTCCGCCTTTTCCTCCCGAACGATAAGTATCAACTCTTAAGTCTGCTGGATTAATCTCAATCTCAATTGTGTCATCAACCTCCGGAATAACAAATACTGAGGCAAAAGATGTGTGTCGTCTTTTATTAGAGTCGAATGGAGAAATTCTTACTAAACGATGTACACCATTTTCGGCTTTCAAATATCCATAGGCAAATTCACCTTCAACTTCAACAGTGGCAGATTTAATTCCCGCACCATCTCCATCAAGCAGATCTATTAATGTCATTTTAAAACCATTCTTTTCACCATATCGCAAATACATTCTTAACAACATATCTGCCCAATCCTGTGCCTCCGTTCCTCCTGCACCGGAATGAATTGTCAGAA
Organism: Ignavibacteriaceae bacterium; assembly: GCA_036379435.1. Classification (GTDB taxonomy): domain Bacteria; phylum Bacteroidota; class Ignavibacteria; order Ignavibacteriales; family Ignavibacteriaceae; genus IGN3. The sequence continues at coordinate 5,146 of DASVGS010000346.1, read as the reverse complement.
TGCAATTTTTATTATCATCTTTACCGCTGAGCATATTTTTGAACTCAGCTTCTTCAATTGCTTTGTTCAGATTATCTAATTCCCCGGTTACTTCACTATAAAGCGACTCATCTTTTTCCATCTGAGCCAACTGAATAAATTCTTCAAGACTTGTAAATTGATTATTTACAGATTTCCAGAGATCCACCCAGGACTGAAGTGATTTTATTTCCTGTAAAATAGATTGCGCACCCATTTGATCATTCCAAAAATCGGGTGCTTCAGTTTTTCTTTGTAATTCTTCTATTTTAAATTCTTTTTTATCAACGTCAAAGATAACTCCGTAAATTATCTATCCTGATTTTGTAACCGTTTAGTATTTTAATTTCTTCATCAAACATTGTATTCCTCAATTAGATTTTTAGATTTCAATTTCCATTCTTAATAAAGCAGCTGCTAAGGTTTTACCCTGTGCATCATGTTTTAGTGACACAGTTCCACCTCCACCGAGAGTATTATGCAATAAAAAATTTAATGCACGTAAATTCGGCAGTTCAAATCTCTCAACTTTTCCAAGACAGATTCCATCAAAGTGTTTTTTTACAACATCTTCTGTAAGATATTGTTTAATAATCTTATAACCTGAATCATCATAAGCAATTATTCCTACATTTGCAGCATCGCCTTTATCACCACTGCGTCCATGCGCAATATCCAATAATTTAATTTTCATTTTATAACTCCAAAATTTCTACTTTAGGTTCAACCAAATTTTTTGGGATAAGCGCTGGCCAATAAGCAACTACTTCACTTGGTTTCGGGCGCCCGCCTGCAAACCCTGTTACAGAAGGTGGACCTGTTAAAATTAAAGGAGCAATCTCCTTTCCAAATCTTTCAACAGATTTGTAATCGTGTGATCTTACTCCTACTCTTAACATAATTTCATTTATATCATCTTCATCCAACTCTTTGGCAAGAGGGCCATGAGTGGAATTGTAACCCACAAATTCTGTTTTGATCTCATCAAATTGCAAAAGCAGATTAGCCAATCTTTTTCTAAGAATTGTATCTGCCGCTTTTGCTTTGGTAAGAGCTTGTGGCCACGAATAAGTTAAAGATGAAATAGCGCTGTACCCATCTGCATATGAACAAGAAACTTTATAAAATTCAGTTTCAGGAAAGCCTTTAACATCAAACATTTTTACTCTGTCACCACCCAGATCATCCAATTTAATTGAGGTAAAATCCGCAACACAATCTGGTGTAATATAAGATTTTGGATCACCTATTTCATAAAGTAATTGTTCGGCAACTGTTTCAAATGAAACTTTACCGCCTGTATTATGATGCTTTGTAATTATCACCTCACCATTCGGATATGCTTCTGCAATAGGAAATCCGATTTCAGCCATATCCGGTATAGATTGCCAGTCACCTAAAAAATTACCACCACTTGATTGGGCACCGCATTCAAGTATATGACCAGCAACAGTTCCGGCTGACAGCAGATTGTAATCATTTTTTTTCCAGCCAAATTCATATATCATCGGTGCCAGAGTTAAGCCTGTATCTGTTGTTCTTCCGGTTATAATTATATCAGCACCTTTCTCAAGGGCTTCCACTATTGGAAATGCACCAAAATAAACATTTGCACTTAATATTTTATCCTGAACAATTGATATCGGCTCATCAGTTTCCATATTTTTTAGCGATGCACCCTTCTCAATCAAATTACCGATTTGATCTTTGATATCATCTCCAAGAACAACACCAATTTTCAGATGTTTAATTCCAAGTTCATTGGCAACTTTAATTACAGCATTCGCACAAGCAATCGGATTGACACCACCACCATTTGTAATAACTTTTATTTTTTTTTGTGTGATTATGGGAAGTATTCTTTTCATTAAATCAGGAATATCTTTTGCATAACCTAATTCAGGATTTTTATTTTTTTGTTTTTGAAGAATAGACATTGTGACTTCTGCGAGATAATCCATAACAAGATAATCAATATCACCTTTGGTTACTTGATGATATGGAGCATCAATCAGGTCACCCCAGAATCCTTGTCCTGATGCAATTCTAATTTTTTCTTTCATCAATTTCCTTTATAATATTTTGTGAAAGCAAATCTAAATCTTTTTCTGCTTCTATGTGAGTCCATTTAATTCTTTTATCTGCATTAAACCATGTCATTTGTCGTTTTGCATATCTGCGTGTGTTACGCTTAATTAATTCAATGGATCGTTCGAATGAAATTTCATCTTCTAAATATTGAATTATTTCTTTATATCCAACCGTATTTAAAGAATTTATAGATTTTGAATACCCTAATTTAAGGATATGTTTCACTTCATTTACCAAACCGTCTTCAATCATTCTATCTACTCTTACTTCAATATTCTGATAAAGTAATTTCCGATCCCATTGCAAACCAATCTGATAAAAATCAAAATCACTATTTTTTTTTTGCTCGATATGATGCTGCCATATAGGTTTGCCTGTTAATCTAAAAACCTCCAAAGCACGTATTACACGTTTCCAGTTTTGCGGTAGCATTTTTTCAGCACTTATCTTATCAACTTTTTTTAACTCATTATAAAGAAAATCATTTCCGTACAATTGTTTTAACTGCAAAAGTTCTGTTCTAATATCCTCATTAGTATCAGCTGATTCACTAATGCCATCAATTAAAGATTTAACATATAATCCCGATCCTCCAACAACGATAGGAATTTTTTTTCTTTTAAATAATTCCCTGATTATGTGCTCTGATTTATTGGCAAATGTACTAACATTAAAATCTTCATCAGGTTTTAATTCATTAACAAAATAATGTTTAATTCTTTGCAATTGTAATGGAGTAGGTTTAGCTGTACCAATATCCAGTAGTTTAAATATTTGTCTGCTGTCTGCAGAAATAATTTCAGACTTAAGTTTTTCTGCAAGCAATAAACTTAAATACGTTTTTCCTGAGCAAGTTGGGCCAACAATAACAATTATTTTTTCCAACCTTCTCTTCCTATCAATGGCACAAAAGTAAATTCGGGAATTATTTCAGACTCAAATTCATTTTCAGAAAGCTTTTTAAGTAAATAAAGTTTCTGAGATTTACGATCACCCACCGGAATCACCATTCTGCCTCCGATAGCTAATTGTTCTTTTAGCTTTTGGGGAATTACAGGTGAACCCGCTGTTACAATTATTCCATCAAATGGAGCAAATTCTTTCCAGCCTATAGTACCATCTCCATATTTTGCATGAACTCTTATCCCAAGTTTATCAAAAAGTTTTGTTGCACGATGATGAAGATCAACATTTCTTTCGATGCTGTACACATCAGACTGCATTTCGAAAAGTACTGCGGCCTGATATCCGGACCCTGTACCGATTTCAAGTATTTTCATTCCGGGCTTTTTGATATTTAACAGTTGAGTCATAAATGCAACAGTGTAAGGCTGGGAGATAGTCTGGTCATAACCTATCGGAAGCGCAACATCTTTATATGCCATATGATGCATTGTCTTTTCAATAAATTTTTCTCTTGGTACAGTTCCGATTGCCTTTATTACCGCAAGATCAGATATTCCTTTTCTGGTAATCTCATCTACTAATTCTTCTCTTTGTACTCTAAACATTTAGCTATAATATATTTATTTTGTAAAACAAAGATAAAATATTTTGCGTTACATTTAATAAAATAAAATTTGTTAAAGGTTTTTTATGATTGAATCTATTTTTGGCGCTGTATTAATAATGTTTATGAGAATTTGTGATGTTTCAATTGGAACAATGCGGACTATTCTTGTTGTTCAGGGAAGAAAATACCTGGCTGGGTTAGCGGGAATGGTTGAAGTACTGATTTGGGTTTTTGCAATAAGATACATTTTCCAGAATCTTGATCACGTAATAAATTTATCTGGATATGCAATTGGATTTGGTCTTGGTAATATTATCGGAATTACCATTGAACAAAAGATCGGATTCGGGTACGCACAGTTAAATATTATTTCAATTTCATTAAGTGAGAAAATAATTGAGGCATTGAGAAACGAAAAATATGGTGTTACTGTTTTACCGGCATCCGGTGCAAAAGGTAATGTTACCATAATAGTAGTAATTGTTCCAAGAAAATTTCAGAAAAAAGTAATTGCATTAATAGAAAGAATCGATCCTAAAACATTTATTACTGTACAGCACTCTCTTCCATATCGAGGATTTATTCATGGCTCAAGAAAATAATTTAACCGACAGTTGAACTTTATTTTTAATTTGGTTAATATCAACACAAGATTTTTGTAAATATTATAATATGTACATTTAGTTTTCATTTTGTTCTTAATAATTCAAATTAATTTTCAACCAAATTAAGGAGTGATCATGCGTAAATTAAGTACTATTTTTTTAGTTCTCTTGGTCTCCCTCGCTTTTACAACACAAAATTTCTCACAATCAACAATTTTTACAGAAAATTTTGATTCTTATACTGCGGGAAATCAAGTAGCTTGTTCAAATCCATCTGTATGGACTACATGGAGTAATGCACCTTGTGGTTCCGAGGATGCATTAGTGTCTAATGATTTTTCTCATTCAGTCTCTAATTCTGCAAAAATAATTACGAATAACGATTTAGTTAAGAAATTTGGAACTACTGCTTTTTCTTCCGGTAAATATAAAATCAGTTTTTGGGCATACATCCCAGCAACAAAAGCAGGATATTTTAACACACTTGCCACATTCGCTGGATCGAACAGTTCATGGGGCGTTGAAGTTTACTTTGACGCAGGTGGTGCTGGAAGAGTATTGGGTGGATCATCCACAGCTACAAATTTCACATGGCCTGTTGCTACCTGGTTCCTTGTTGAAAACATTGTTGATTTGGATGCTGATCTGGCTGAGGTTATTATTAATGGAACTTCTGTTAAAACTTGGCAATGGACACTTGGTGCTTCTGGAACAGGTGCACCATTAACTTTGGATGCAAATGATTTCTTCGGTGCAACTGCTTCAGATATAATGTACATTGATGATTATACCTTAACGGACATGGCTGCAGCACCTCCACCGCTATTCTTTGAAAATTTTGATTCTTATACTGCAGGTAATTTAGTAGCATGTTCAAATCCATCTGTTTGGACTACATGGAGCAATGCTCCTTGCGGTG
>DASVGS010000345.1:0-8286 GCA_036379435.1 Ignavibacteriaceae bacterium | reverse complement strand
TCATCACCAACAGGAACTGCATCACCTTTGTAAAGAAGTATGTCTGCTGCCTGTAGCACCGGATAACCCAAATGACCATATATAACATGCTCAATATTCAAATCTCTAATTTGATCTTTTAAAGTAGGATTACGCTCAAGTCTGTTAACTGTAATCAACATACTAAAAATTAAATTTAGCTCTGTATGCTGTTTAATTTGAGATTGACGAAACATTGGGCTTTTAACCGGATCCAATCCAGAAGCTAACCAATCGATAAGCATATCTATAGAATTCTGATATACATCCTGCGTATCCAGAGTAGTAGTTAAAACGTGATAATCAGCAATTAAATGAAAACTTTCATATTCATCCTGCAATTTTACCCAATTTTCCAAAGCACCAACATAATGGCCGATATGTAATTTACCTGTCGGCCGCATTCCACTAAGTATTCTTTTTTTAAGCATTTGATAAAAAGATTGTTAAATAATCAATCGAAAGATAATAATAAAGCGTATAATTTTCAGGAAAGATAAAGATATGGCTTCCAACGCTCATCCAGTCTGCCTACTACATTTTTAATAAACAAAATGTGACTCGGTTTAAATGGTTTGAACAGCAATTTCATATTTGCCTCTTCGGGTGTTCTATCGCCTTTACGATTATTGCAGATTGTACATGCTGTAATAAGATTTTCCCACGATTCATCACCACCACGAGCCCTTGGGAATACATGATCCACAGTTAATGGAATATCTGCCCTGCCGCAGTATGCGCATTTGTATGAATCTCTTCTTAAAATATTTTTTCTGGTTAGAACAACTTTTTTATATGGAAGATTAATAAATTTACTTATTCTTATTACACTCGGCCAGGCGTAACTATTATTAACCGAATGCAATGCTTTTCTGTCATCATTTAAGATAGTTTCTGCTTTACCAAGATAAATAAGAATTACTGCTTTGCGAATATTGCAAACAGAAAGTGGTTCGTAGCTTTGATTTAAAACCAGAACTTTTGAATTGAGTTTACCATTTGTAGGAATAGATCGTTCGAAGACTCACACCTCTATTTAGAATCTTTAGATTGTTTCATAAAATAGAATCGTGCTGCAATTCTTAAAATAAATATAATTACCATAACTACTAATAATGGAATGTACCAGTTTCCTGGCACTGCATCCATAAAAATCAATGCCACTAATATTAAAGCAAATATCAGTGATCCATAATTAAAATATTTATATAAAGTAACATTCATAATTTTTTATATGATTTAAATTACTGATTAGAATTTAGTTAATCAATTGCTGATTTTAACAAATAGTTAGTATTTTTTATAAACTATTGCTACACAAGCAACATAATTATCTGAATGACTTAGTGATATTTTAGTGTCCTTATCCTCAGATATAAATTCCAGAAGCTTACCGTAAAATTTAACAAATGGTAATCCATTTGGTTCATTAATAATTTCGATACTTTTCCAGGTTGCATCTTTTTTCCAGCCGGTTGCTAATGCTTTGTAAATAGCCTCTTTAGCTGCAAACCTTGCGGCCAGATGTTGATACTTGTTATGCTTAGCCAGACAATAATCAAGTTCATTTTTGGTAAATATTTTATTTAAAAATGAATCGCCGTAGGTATCTATACTGGTTTTTATTCTTTGTATCTCAATTATATCTATACCTATTCCAATAACCATCTTTTCGCTTTCAATTAAAATCCAACTGCAGCACCATATCCCCTTGGATCGGTGGCACCAAAATATATTTGATTATCTTTATCAATTAAAATTCCTTCACATCTGCCTAAAGTTCTATATCCACCAAATTCATATCCTTTAGATTTTAAAGCCTCCATAACATCAAGGCTTAAACCAAATTTTTCCGTAAAAATTATATCAGGTAACCATTGATGATGAATTCGAGGCATATCAATCGATTGTTGTATATCCATACCAAAATCTAATACATTAAGAATAACTTGAAGAACAACAGTGGAAATTGTAGAACCGCCGGGTGAACCTATTAACATATAAGGTTTATCATCTTTTAATATTATAGTTGGCGACATTGAACTTAACATTCTTTTACCGGGCTCAATTTTATTTGCTTCACTACCAATCAGTCCAAACTGATTTGGTTCACCGGGTTTAGAACTAAAATCATCCATCTCATTATTTAACAAAAATCCGGCTCCTTCCACAACAATCTTTGATCCGAAAGATGAATTTATTGTTGTAGTTGTACTTACAGCGTTTCCAAAATTATCAACAATAGAGTAATGTGTAGTTTCTTCGCTTTCCTCCAATGCATCTACTTCAACGGGGTAAATATCTGAGGAAGGAGTTGCGTTATCTTTTATTTTATCAAAAATACTTTTTGCGTAAATCTTAGATAGCAACATCTCCAAAGGAACATTATAAAAATCCGGATCGCCCAGATGTTTCGATCGATCTGCAAAAGAATATTTCATTACTTCTATTAGATAATGAAGATAGCGGCTGCTTCCCCACTCCGCATTCTTAAATGAAATATTTTCCAAAATGTTAAGCATCTGAATCAATGAAACACCACCGCCACTTGGTGGTCCCATCGTAATAACCCTGAAACCTTTGTAATCAGTATTAATTGGTAATCGTTCAACAGGTTTATAATTTTTAAGATCCTCCAGAGTAATGTATCCGCCTAAATTTGAAATTTGTTTTACAATTAGATCAGCTGTTTCTCCGGTATAAAATCCATTAATCCCGTTTACTTTTATCAACTCTAATGTCTTCGCCAGATCACTTTGAATAAACATATCTCCCTCGCTAAAAGGAGATCCATCTTTCGTAAATATCTTTCTACTGGATTCATATTTATTAAAATTTTCCAGTTCATACTCAAAAGATTTTGCTAATCGATACTCAAGTATAAAACCATTTCCCGCCAAATCAATTGCTGGTTGTATCACCTCTTTCAATGATAGAGTGCCATATTTTTCAAGGGCATATATTAAACCTGCAACACTTCCCGGAACGCCGCTTGAAGTAACTCCATCTTGACTCTTTTCAGGCAAATAATTTCCTAATGAATCCTGGAACATAAATTCATTTGAAGAATAAGGGGCTCTTTCTCTGTAATCGATAGTTGTATTTGTACCATCATTCAGGTGGATAACCATAAACCCACCGCCGCCTATATTACCTGCAGATGGGTATGTTACTGCTAATGCAAAACCAACTGCAACTGCAGCATCAATGGCGTTTCCGCCTTTCTTTAAAATCTCAATTCCTACTTGTGAAGCTAATTCACTTGCCGAAACAACCATTCCGTGCTTTCCACGGACTGGATCTTTTGATTCGGGAAAATTATTTGGTGAAGTAAGAAGTGATAATATCAGTATTAGAAATATTTTAAAAAATGTTTGCATCTACATTTATACCATCATTTTTAAGTTGATCTACAAGAATAGAAGTGAGTTCGTTGATTTGCTTTAATGTTTTTTTTAGATCGCCAATTAAATTTTCATCATATAAAAGTTTGCCAACATTATTATTTTGATTTAATGTTTCGGTTGTAAGATTATTAAGATTTGAAATAAGTGTATCGCTTTTTTCAGTCACTTTTTTCAGATCAATAAATAGCCGGTTTATATTTTCCTGATTATCTGATAAAAGTTTATTACTTGTCTCGGTCAATTCAACAGCATTTTTTGTTAACGATCGTATGTCATTTCTATTTTCAGTAAGCATTAAATTAAGTTTATCAGTAAGAGCGCTAAGATTTGTAAGCGACTTTTTAACATCAGAATTTAATTTTTCGTCAGTCAAATAATTATTCATAGAGTGCAAAGATATTTTAACATCTTTTAATACTGTAACTAAATCATCCTGTACTGATCCGAACAGAGACATTACTGATGGAATATCAGCATAAAAAACACCATTACTAATTTTATTGTTATTAAATGATGTATCAGATGTTCCCGGAAATACTTCAACTTTTTTACCACCCATTAAATCAAGCATTGAGATTGCAAAAGTAGCATCACTCTTAAGTTGAACATCATTTTCAATTGATAAAACAACCAGCACATCGTTTGGTTGTACTATCATTTCTTTTACAAAACCTTTACGCATTCCATTTACAGTAACCTGGTCACCGATTTCGAGTCCTGAAACATTAGTAAATTTAACTTTAACAATTTGTTCATTAGATTTAAGTGAAAAGTTTTTTGCCCAGCCCAATATCCAGATAAAAACTAAGATACCGACTAAGACAGTTATACCCACTCTTATTTCTGTTTTTCTTTGATCTCTCATAACATTCTCTTATAGCATTACTCAAATTATTTATAAAAAATTATGATTCTAAAATACTAATTATCTTTAGCAGAATTTAATTTTTCAATAAGAACTTTTTTTATCCGTTTATTCTGAATTTCCTTAACTACAAATCGTAGTCCATAGTCATTAAATGAAAAATCTATTTTTGGAATGCTTCCTGCCCTGCTGAGAATAAATCCGCCAAGTGTATCATAATCATCTTCTTCAATAAGGATTTTTGTATTAAGAGTTTCATTTATTTCGTTAAGTTTGGTTTTACCGAGTGCCACAAATTGTCCATCATTTATTTCTAATATGTGATTTTCTGCTTTATCAAATTCATCCCAAATGTCTCCCACAACTTCTTCAATGATATCTTCTAAAGAAATTAATCCTGCGGTTCCGCCATACTCATCTACAACTATTGCAAGATGTACTTTCTTTTCCTGAAATTCTTTTAGTAATTCACTTATAAGTTTTGTTTCAGGAATAAACAATGGTTTTTTAATTAAGGTATTTAAGTTAAAACTCTTAATCAAACCTGGATCTTTAACAAATATTAATAGATCTTTTGCAAAAACAACTCCAACTATCTCATCAAGATTATCTTTGTAAATTGGAATACGACTATGCCCGGATTGAGTTATTACTTTTATAATCGTATCATAATCATCATTAATCGAAACTGACTTTATATCAACACGAGGCGTCATAACTTCACTAACGCTTAATCCTGTAAAAGCAACCAGGCTGCTGATTAGTGAGTGTTCATCGTCTTCAATAGTACCTTTTTCTTTCCCGATATTTGCAAGATCAACCAGTTCAGCTTTAGTTAGTGCGGATTTACTCTTATCAAAATATAATTTTGATGCGGAAAGTTTTATAATTTCAGTTAATGTTTCTGATATGGGATAAATAATAATACTGCAAATATTAAGCGGGATAGCTATAACTTTAGCAAATCTTAATGGATTTTTTGAAGCAATTACTTTAGGCAATAACTCCCCAAACAATAAAATAAGTATAGTGATGATTATAATTTGAAGTGTTAATGCAATATCTAATGAAATATTAAAATAGATTGAAACATCTATTGCAAGAGCAACTGCAACTATAGATACAGCAACATTTACAAGTGTGTTACCAATTAAAATTGTTACTAAAAGTCTTCTTGGAAAATTTATAAGATTGGTTAGATAACGATACAGTGTCCCTGTTTTATCTAAATTTGCTTCCAGGTTTTTTTTATCTAATGAAAATAGTGCTACTTCTGAGCCTGAAAAAAAAGCTGAGCTCAGAAGTAGAATGAAAATCAATACAAGTTTAGCAGTCCAATCTAAATCCAAAAAATAATTTATCCTTTAATTAGAATCAGTTAAAATGGCAAATCATCATTGGAATCAACAACAGGATCCACGTTTTCAGTTGATGAATCCATCCCGACATTTTCAGAGTTACTACTACCATCACCAGATGCTTCTAACGGGATTATTTTTTCAGAAATTACATCTGTTGAGTAACGTTTAACACCTTCTTTATCTGTGTATTCTCTTTTAGTCAATCTGCCTTCTACATATACTTTACGACCTTTTTTTAGGTTTTCCTTCATAAAATCTGACAAATTAAAAACAGTAATATTGTGCCAGGTAGTTTCATTAACCCAGTTTCCATCTTTACCTTTATAGCTGTTTGTAGTAGCCATAGAAAAGCTGGAAATTGAAACATTGCCGGAAGTAAATCTTGTTTCAACGTCGCGTCCAAGATTTCCAATGAGCATAATTTTGTTTAATGAAAATGCCATATTAGCCTCCAATTTTTATTAATAAATAAGGATTTGTTAATCGAAAGATATCATCTTTCATTAATTGTAATTTATAATTTGTTTCACTTAAATTCCAGAGCACGCAAAAAAGTCCAAGCTGCATCAGAACCTTTGTTTTTTATTATTAGACTTCCTCAATTAAGATTAGAAGTTTAAAAAATTTCTTATGTTTATTTATTTACTGTAACAATCCAGGCATCAACAAAATCAGAGATCTTCCACAAATTATTACGTACTGCTTCCGCTTCTGATCTTGATTTAAAAAATGGTATCACCTGAACTAAATATAATTTTAAATTTTCACTGTATATAACGCTATATTTATAATTCGTTTTGCTTCGGCTTAATTCTTCAAAACGCTGAGCTTTTTCTTCAGTAGTAAATGCCCCAATCTGAACAACATAATATGTTTCAGATGTACCCGGATATTCTCCGGAACTTGGTGCTTCTATAGTTTTTTCTTCAGGAACTTCATCGAAAATATATACTTGCTTTTCGTCATCGCTGTTTTGCTGAGTAGCTGAACAACCAATGAGTAAAACAGTAATTAGAGCCAGATATATATATTGAAAGTATTTTTCAGTCATTACTAAGCCTCATAATTGTTCTCCAAAAAGTATAAAAAAAAGGGATGGTAAACCATCCCTAATTCGAACTAATTATTCAATATTAAAACAGAAGATGATTAAAAACTTCAGCAGGAATAACCGGATAACCATCTTTGTATTGAACTGATTTATGTAATATTAAACTGCCGGGAATTGATGATATATCCACAAGAGGAATGATTGCACCAAACTTTGTGTTTATAACTTTAATAAATTCATTTGCAATTATGGCTTGTGCCTGACTTGAAGGATGCACACCATCAAGACTGAATAAACCACCCTGAACATAGAATGTTTTAAAATTAATTCCATCAATTACAGTTCCGCCACTAAAATCAGCAGCTCTGAATTGACTGAATTTTGTATTTATATCCACTAATCCAAATCCGAAATTCTGCGCTAATCCTGCAATTATTGCGTTATAACTTGCAACAGCATTATTAGCAACGGTTATTTCATCAGGATCAAGGACATATGCATTTGGAAAAGGATTTTGTGGATGAAATCCAAATGGTTTAGTTGTATCAATTCCGGTTGGCAGAGCAGGAAAATGATTATCTCTATAAAATTTTCCAGTAGGTTGCCCTAATAATGGTGCATAACTACTACCAAGCAAAGTAACTAATACTTGACTTGTCATTAAATCCTGTTGACTTGCTGATCCACTTCCAATTCCTGTTTCACCGGATTTTTGATAGACAAAACCTAAAGGTAAGTTTGCCCAGGGAATACTTGTATTCATACCCATTTGTAAACCTACCGTGGTAAAGAACGGAATTGCTGCAACACTTGGAATATTTGCAACAACAACTTTTGCTCCTGACTGAGTTGAATATTGTGATAATCCCTGTGCTATTCCTCCATAAATTTGCTGGAAAGTTGCAGCAGGTGTTGGAGCAGCAGGAGATGTTCCACCGCTAGTAGCGTAACCTAAAACATCATTGTTTCCTATCCACAATGTTATGAAAGTAGGTGCCTGAGAAAGTGCTTGTTCAAGCGGAGTACCAAGATTTAAAACATTATTTCTAAGTATTAAATCAAAATAAGGATTTGGACTGCCTGAAAAAACATATGATGCACAGGTCGTTGAACTCTTTGCAAAAAGTACATCATATAATAAAGAACCAGGTACACCGAGGTTATTATATGGTGCAGGATAATTAGAATTTAATAAAGTTCCTTTTGCCGGATTAGTATAAATTGCAAATGGATCAAGACTTTTAATTTCCATTCTTCCGCCTAAACCCGGATCAGAAACCAATGGCATCTCAAAGTTAGTACCCACCTGTTTAGCTATTAAATTTGGATAAGAATATAGCTGTGCACTTTCATAGATAGTGCCGGATTGGTATCCTGAAGTTATACTATTTCCTAAAGCAACATAACGGGCAAAATTTGCACTTCCGCTCATCTGATCTTTTACGGTGGGCGTTAATTCACTATAATCATCACAGCTAATAAAAATAAGTGCACTCAAAAATATCGTAAGAATTAATTTAATTTTCATTTTAATATTTCCTCCTTATAAACTATATACAAAACCAAGTGAAAAGATATTGGCAT
>DASVGS010000344.1:0-3498 GCA_036379435.1 Ignavibacteriaceae bacterium | reverse complement strand
ATCTCTGTTTAATCGTTATACCAGTAGATGTGGCAAATTCTACATAATTCATTTCTTCAGGCAGTAAAGGTTCAAATGTTTCACTTTCAACATAATTTTGTGTTCTACTGAAAGGTTGGATATTACCCACCAATGCCCCATACTGTCCTGCAACAGGAGCCATAGAAGATTGATAAACGATATAATCACGAAGCTCCGGAGTAAAAGCAGGTGGAATTAGCGTCATAGCATTTTTCGTTATAATCCATGGTCCGCTTCTGAAATTGTGAAAATTTGCATCGGTGATAAATCCATTAGCCATAAATTCATCAGTAGGAAAAGTATATCCACTAAAACCCGGATAGAATCCTATTCCGGTAACTTGAGTATAATCCCAGGCACCGGGATCACCGATAAATCCATAATTATATAAAGTTTCCCAAAGTTTTCCTCTTGTATGCGTTGTGGAATTTTGCTGTGCAAGCAAACAATTGGAATAAACCAATGACAAAAAAATTATTATGACAATCGTTTTTATTGAGAATATCTTTTTCATATCAGGCTCTTTTTATTTTTCAAAGACTAATTGCAACGCCAAGTGTTACTTGTCTTGGCAAATTTCTAAAATATAACTGATCTGGAAATGGAGCGCCGTTTGTTTTTTTATCCGGGAAGGATTCAAAACCTGAATTAATGAATTTGACCCTGTCTTCTGGTGAGGAAGATTTTACAATATCAAGATTAGTCCATTTATCATTAAATGCATTTCTTATCTCAACAAAAAAAGCGGGTTTAATAAATCCAAAATCAAATTCTTTTCTTATACGTATATCAGCATTTTTATCTGCGGATCTTTGAAACTGTGTTCCGGCTTCGGAGAATACATCACTTGCAATATTTTTATTCGGATAATATATCTGATAATCAATTGCTAATTGGATGTTTGATAATAAACCACCCACCCAATCCAGATCACCGGGAGTAATAAAAGTAATACCAAACTTTAATCGTGGTCTGTCATATACAACAACATCACCAATATTAACAATTTGGCCGACTTGAATATTTGATCCCGGAGGCGCTATAATTACAGGATCACCCGAACGTCCATTAATTCCTGATGTGTAAGTGTAATTAAGATATCCACCCCAGAATCCAGTTAATGGTTTTCGTAAAGAAATCTCAATTCCTTTTGAGTCGCCATAATCACCATTACCTGAAGTATAATATCTTGCACCTTCACGTGTAAAGACCGTTATAGTTCTAACAGTATTAGTAATGTCCTTATAATATGCAGTTATGTCAGCAACAATACCACCTATATTATGTTCAACTCCTAATTCATATTCCACGGTTTTTCTAGGTTTTAAATTTCTATTTCCTAAGTTGTATGGAGCATATACTCCCGTACCAGGATCTGTTAAATAAGTATTTAGTATTCCGAGCACACTGGTTCCTTCGCCATAATCTCCAAAATTAGCTCTTTGGAAAAAATGTCCGTAAGAAAAATGAAGTACTGTATTTTCGGAAATCGGATGTGAAATACCTAGACGAGGTGATAACTGTCCATATGTTTTTGTAGGAGATTTCTTTGGATTTCCAGTTTCGCCCGGAGCTATACCAAATGTACCAAATGGATCAAATAAATCATCAAAGTTTTCATCGTTAGGATTATAAAAATCATATCTTAGACCAGCGTTAATTATCAGACCTTCAAACTCCATTTTACTCTGCATATATATATTCCCTTCGTAAGGATTATACTTTGCTTCTTCTATTGCATTGAAAGCTTTTGCTTCCTGGAATCGATCAAGAATGTAATACGAAAAGTCACCACCGGCTTTTAGTTGCCATCTTGTGTTAAGTTGATTTGTATAATCTCCTGATAAAGTAAAATCAGTATTTCTATCTCTGCCGCGATAATAATAACCGGAAGTGTATAAACCATAATAATTACTAAAACCGCCCGGTATCGAGCCACCAAATTCATCAACAGCTCTTAAATTATCTGTTAGAGGCACACCATTTTCCCAACCGTTTTCATCACCTGGAAATGTTGATTGACTTCGTAATCTGTATATTCTGCTAAACTGTATTTGATAGTAGCTTGCTGGATTTAGTACGTGTGTTAATTGAATCGTTTGTCCGTTTGATCTATTTTCCGGATAACCGGCAAAATCATAATATGCGTATTTTGATTCGATTCCATAGCTACTGATGAAGGCATCATTAATATATTCCATTCCGATATTTGAATTGGTTATTCCGATAAATCCGGATGCCATTAATTTTAGTGATGGATTTATATTATAAGACAACTTGAATGTTCCATCTAACCACTCACCTCTTTTTCTGTAGCTGTTTCCGGTTACCGGTGGAATTGATCTGAACTTACCTGAAACAAAGAAGAAAAGATCTTCAACCATATAGAGTGGACCACCAATAGCTACCTCACCAATATTTCCACTTTCATTTAAATAATTTGTTAATGGTTGATGTGTGTTCATATAAAACTCATAAGCCTGTTCAGGAGTCATAGATGAGTTTGGATCATTGCCTGGGACACCCTGTAAATCGACCCATTGATTTGGATTATCTATCCACCATTGAAGATGACGGGCATGAGTATTTTCCCAATATCTGTCTGTTGAATAATCATAAAATGCTGTTCCCCAGTGAGGTTTTCTTGGAGGTATCCAGCGCATCTCTGCAAAAAGATGTAAGTTGTTTGTACCTTCTTTTGTTACAATATTAAAAACACCTGATTGTGCCTGCCCGTACTCAGCATTAAATCCGCCAGTTATAATTTCTAATTCCTGAATTGATGATAGATTTATATTCGTATAAGGTTCATAATCGAGCGGATTACTAGCCCTCATTCCGTCAATAAGAAAAGCCACTTGATCAATAGAACCTCTTCTAATGCTCAACTCACCAGTTGCACTTTGATCAATACCTGGTAGAGTTGAAAGTAGAGATGTAAAATCATTTGTAGGTCTTACAAAAATTTCTTCTGCAGAAACAAAATGTCTGGTTGAGGTTTTATCTTTCTCAACAAGTGGTCTTAATGCGGTAACAACAACAGATTCTTCTAGTTCAAGAACAGTTTCTTCCAAAGTAAAATCAATAGTGGTAGTGTGGTTAATACTCACTTCGATGCCTGTTTGAATCATTGTTTTGTAACCGATAATCGATGCCTTTAAAGAGTAAATCCCCGGGGCCAGATTTAAAATAAAATACTCACCATCCAGATTAGTTGCTGCTCCGGTTGTTGTTCCATCAACAGAGACATTCACTCCAGGTATTGGATCTCCGGTTTTTGAGTCGGTTACTTTGCCAACTATCTTTCCACCAGCTAGCGGGTTTGAAAAAACTATTTGGGAGAATGATAATGTTATTAACAGAATCAAAATGTGAATTAAAAAATTTCCTTTAGTAGACATCATTTTACTACCTCACGGTTCTTTTTTTTAAAGTCTCAAGACTACTCATTAACTATTACTGATTTTACAAAACCTG
>DASVGS010000343.1:0-5815 GCA_036379435.1 Ignavibacteriaceae bacterium | reverse complement strand
TGGGCTGGCTATAATAGCTTGTCCTTCCGGCGAATTTAAGAAGCCATCGCTGTATGCATTGCCGGTTTTGTCATAAACATTAATAGCACTTTTAGTATTAAGTAAGTTTTGAATAGCTACATAAAAATTAAAATCAAGATTAAATAAATTCACGGTCTTATCAATACGAAGGTTTATATTATAAACCCAGGGTGTGCTTGCTGAATTTATTGGTCCAATTGGTCTTCTTCCTCTGGTATCACCAACACCACCGATAGGTGTAATTCCACCTGTCCATGCCAATGCTTGTCCTAATCCGGTTGTTTGGGAATAAGTGAATGGATGACCACTATTGAAACTAATTAAAACGTTTAATCCTAATTGTTCAAGTATCGGACCTCCGTCTCCCTTATCGAATCTGTAATCCAGGGAGATAGAGCCTCTGTGACTTTGATTGTAATCTAACGGAATTAATACTGTAGGTACGTTACCATTAACTTCTACAGAACCAATACCGCTTCCTGAAAGTGAGTTTGTTCCTTCTGCAGATGAAAATGTATAATTTATTTGAGCACTGATTCTTTCAACGCGTCTAACTGTAAAACTGAACTCTATACCTTTATTTGTAGCAAAGTCCTGATTAGTAAATACATTGTATTTACTTCTCAAAGCACCTGGTTCAGTATTAACCACTGTGTACTGCAATTGACCCTTTATATCTTTATAAAAGGCTGTTATATCAAATGCAGCGAAATCAGAAAATTGGTGTGAAAATCCGATTTCATATTGTGTGGTTCTGATAGGATCAGGATTGTAAGCAATTACCTGATTACCAAATAGGTTTGAACCCTGGATTTGTTGTGCGGCTTCATAAACACCTTTGTATGCAACATCCAAACTTGGCGCCTGAACAAATTTACCAAACTGTAAATGGAATACTGTTCTATCAGTAACAGGGAACGCAAATCCAAGTCTTGGTGAAATATAACTGAAGGTGCTTCCTTCTGCCAAAGCTGAATCAGGAATTAAGTGTGTTGTTCTATCGATTATAGGCAATCTGGGGTTTTTCCAGTTCCAGCTATCCATATCGATATAATCGTATCTTAATCCAGCATTAATAATAAGATCATTAACTTCTATTCTATCTACCAAATACCCGGAAATAAACACCGGATGTTTAGGAGCAAAAAGTCCTTCATCATCAATTTCATTACCAAAGACATCGTATCCATAATTGTTCATATCATTAAAAAGTGTACTTCCAAATAATGCCTGCAGAGAATCTCTTGCAGCATCAGGATTGTTTCTAACCGTTGTTAATAAGTTACTTGGACTAAAGTATTGATATCTTCTTACTGTCCATCTTTGAAACGATCCACCTATTTTTAATGCATGTTTATCAAGCTGCCCTGTATAAGCTACAGATCCTGTAAAATAATTATTATGATCTTTGGTATACTGATTAGCGGTACCTGCGGTTAATAAGGTTCCCGGACGATTAAATGGGAATCCATAAAAATCGTATGGATCCGGACCAGAGGTGTAATTGCTGTAGGTCCATCCATACTGAGAATTTGCAAGACTATCGCTGTAAGCTAACAGATTATCGCCATAGAAAGGATCATATCTTTTTGATCTGGAATCGAAAAAGCCAATGCTTCCATCTATAAACGAATTAGAACCTAACAAGTAAGTTCCTTTTAAGTTTAATAAAAGATTTGAGTTATCTGTAACAGGCAATCTTTCTGTACTAAATAAATTAAACTGCCCTGTAGCCAAATCTGTTAATGCATTTGTTCCAACATTTCTTGACCAGGTAAATGCACCAGCTAGTCTTAGTATAAGAGGGTTGTTATCAAATACAATTGTTCCGTTTGTTGTATATCTGTTATTTGAGTTACCAGGAATATTTCCGGCACCCCAGGTTAAATACTGATATTCATCAGTTGAGCCGCCATAGAAACCTGTATCATATACTTTTGTTGTATCGAGCAGTGCTCCATCAGAAAAAGCTGTTGGATTTCCGCTCCAGAATCTTGGGGTTTCTCTCTGAAAAGCATTCTCACCAGATAAGAAGAATTTAAGCTTATCAGTAAATACTGGTCCACTAACTGTAAGAACGTAATTGGAATATCCATAAGAATAGGTTCCTAAGAATTTTTCTCCAGGATAGTTTCCAAAATTATCCGTTTCAGCTCTGAACGAAAATTTATATTGGTTTGTACCTGTTTTAAATTCTGAAGAAACTATACCTGCGTTAGCGTTTCCAAATTCAGCAGTATATCCACCGGCCTGTACAAGAACTTCCTGCAAAGCATCTGTGGTTACTGTAACAAGGGAACCACCGTTTCTGTTCAATACGTTTTTAACATCTGCACCTTCTACGGTATAACCGGTTTCATCAGGTCTACTGCCACGAATGAATGTTAAACCATTTTGTCTAACAACACCGGCTTGAAGTGAAACCATATCATCAAGATTTCTAACGCCTAATTTTTCAAACTCATCTGAACCAATAATTCTAACAGCATTGGTAGATGTTTTTTCAATAAGAGGTCTTTCAGAAACAATTACAACTTCTTTTGTAGAAAATCCCGTTGATTGAAGTTCAAAATTCTGTCTTGTAGTTAAGCCTGAAGTAACTTTTAGATCACTAATTGTTACATCCTGGTATCCGATATATGAAGCGCGAACTGAATAGTTACCTGCACTAACGCTGGTAATTAAGTACTCGCCGTTAACATCAGATGCTGCACCCAAGCTTGTACCCACAATAAGAACATTGGCCCCTATCAAAGGCTCTCCTGTCTGCTGATCGATAACCTTACCCGAGATTCTTCCGGTTTGTGAAAAGGTAAACGAGCAGGCAAACAGTATTAAAATTAAAATTTTGTAAATTCTGGGAAACATTTTTTTCCTCCGTTATATATTAACTTTATTATTAGTCATCAACGAAAACTGCATTTTTAATACTAGCAGCAGCATCATATATAGCTGCCGTATATCTACCTTTTGCACTTAAATCGTAATTAAATGTTGTGTGCAAAGAATCATTATATAAAACATCAAAATTGTAGGAACCGGCTTTAAGTTTCATATATGAAGTACTTTCGCCCAAACCAAGTGGTGCATCAAACTCAACAGTACTGGTATCTGTAGCACCGCTGATTGTTACACTATTAAGAACTGCATCGGGAGATCCATTAAAAAATACAACCTGTCCTGTATCAGCGGGGAATAATGCATTTCCATTTGCTGATCCTGGTGTTTGCCAGATGTATCTCTGATAACGCACCACTATTTCATTTGCCGCTGATGTTCCAACCAAAAATACTCTGAATTTGTATTCGGTTGCTGCAGCAAATTGATAGTTTTGAGCAGTTGCTGAAGCAAAGCTGGCATTTAAAACCTTACTTCCAGATGGAATAGTTAAAAATGTTGCTTGTGAGGGTGCTTCGCCGCCAAACTCAGCAGTGCCGAGCGATTGACCATTTAGTGTGAGTGTAGCTGTACCTGCACCGGACACTAAGTTGACAACTTTTATTTGGCTCGAATAATCTATACTGGTGGGAAGGGACTGAACACTTGTGTCCACGCACCCGGCAATAAAGACTACCGTGCAAATACTTAGTGCCAATAGTAGTTTAGATTTGTGTGGTATTCTCATTTTACCTCCTAGTAAAATAATTAATTTGATAAGTTGAGAAATATTTAATAAAACAAAACAAGATTTATGATTTAATTTTAAATTCAACAATTAAACGGACACAAAAACATTTTTCTTTAATTCAAATTGAACTTTTATTTAAAACCGTTGTTTTTTAAAATAAATTAATTTTGATAACTATTTAATTTTTAAAAAAGTTGTTATAATCAATATATTTTTTCATCTGACAGACCTATAAGACTTACAATTGGCATTAAAACATAAGGATGCATTAGATTCATAGTGAAATCTTGAGAGAATTCTAACATAAAGGGTATTAGTGGGATGTATAAAAATGTAACAATCAATCAGATAAATATTCCTTCTAAAAAAAGATTTTTATATTTCGTATATGAACGTCCTAAAAAATATTGTTAAAGTCAACAAAATAATTAAGAATGTTTCGGTGCTTTAATAATTAACAATCAACAAATTTCAAGTGCAATATATAAAAATATTTTACAATCTCGTTAATATTTTAAATTCTATTCCCTGAAAAGCCGGTTCGTACCTGCAAATACCTCCAATACAAATATTACCCGCCTGTCTAGATCCTATTAGCAAACTGAGATCACTGTGATTACCTAGTTTGTAACCGAATTGTATAAAGCTCCATACCTTTCTTACTGTATTACCGGCTTCCGGTTCTTTTGTTTGGATCTCAGTTACAACGGAAACATTAAAACCAGGTGATCGCAAATATTCAATAGCTATTACATCATCATAATATTTTTCATCTGTAGTAAGATTTTCTGTTTGTTGATGTTCTAAAACAAGTTTAATTGTATTTATATCATCAAAGTAAAATTTGTTTTCTAAAATCGGAGTGAAATTTTTTGTATTTGTTGATAGTTCTTCGTTATATCCAAACGCCGCAATTGTTGTTAAAGATTCATTCCAGCTGTGTGTTGCCTGAAGATAAACTTCTTTTAATTGTGTTGTAATTGGCAGTGAGAAATTATTTACTCTTTGATAATATGAACTTGCAGGAAGAGTCTGAGTGATGCCGTAATTTGCAACAAAAGATGTGGCATCAGAAAGATTAAAATTAGCTTCTAACGAATAACCTTCTTCATTTGATTGATCCAGCGGAGATGGGTGACGATTTAAAAGCTGATACGTATATTCTTTCCTTAATGATGGTGCAGTATTATAAAAAATAGTTCCATCGTTTGAAGTAAACGCATAATTATCATAATACTTATATTCTCCTACAATTGAAAACATATCATAATAAAAATTTAAACTGCCGTAAAAAGCTTCTCCTATTTTCCATTCATCATCTTTAAATAACTGCGATTGAATATCTTTATTACTTTTTATTCCATATTCAGCGTAGCCGTCAAAATTCCATATTGTGGGTTGTATTCTTGCGGAAGCTAATGTTGTTCTTGCTACACCATCTATCGCCGGTTGATTGGATGCAAAGGTGGTTCCAAGCTTTACAAAATCAAACCCATTGTACTGCAAATCAACTGCGTGAATAATATCCTGCCGCTCATTAACAGAATTAGCAGCAGAACCTGTAAGAGCAGCAAGTGTAAAGCCTAAATAATTGGCTTCCACTTTAACGCCGAGCAAATTGTTATCTACTCTTATATTTCTATCTTCGTAACTTTTTAAGATCAATCCCCGGCCAAAAAGTTTATAGAAATTACCAACGGTAATATTTAAACCTTTTTCAACATCACCGATATCAACAGCAAAATATTTATATGCAATATCAGCATACCTAACTTTTCCTCTGCTTATAGAAGGATCAGGATCGTTTGGCTGGAAGGCTTCAAATCTTAAACCTGCACTGAAAATATTTTTGTTGTAATCAAGTGTAAGCCAGTTTTCAAAAATTTCAATTTTATTATCAACATTATAAGAGTATTCAAGTTGGTTGGATAATCCCAGACCATCCGGCAGTAAAAACCATTCGTTATTATTTTGACTGAAGGTTTTATTTGAGATAACCGCGATGAGCAGAACAACGATATAATAAATTGAAGTTTTCATTTTTTTTGATTTGAAATATGTTTATAACAAAAAGCGATCCCCTCCGGATTATATTTTACCGGAGAGATCAAAAATTATTTTCCCAGCAATTCAACTACTAATTTTTCAATCTTTTTCTCATCGCCT
>DASVGS010000342.1:0-2070 GCA_036379435.1 Ignavibacteriaceae bacterium | reverse complement strand
TACTATCTGCTTTTGAATTTATTCTGCTGATTGGTTCCGCAGTTCCATTGGGTAATATTAATTGGCCATTAAAAACATACTTATCCATTAATAGTCTACCATTATCGCAAACAGCAAATTGAGTATTAACAAAAGGATTAAATGGTGAATCAGTGAATTTAACTCCTTTAATAAACTGTCCTCGTGAAATCATATTATTAATTATCTCGCCATCACTTTCAAAGAAATCAGCATTTATTCCCGCGATTACATTATATCCTGAATCTGTAAGCGACCTGATCATATCACTTGTAGTTTTTTTTGAATTGAGAAGATCATTCGCTTTTACAGTCCTAAACTCATAGAGATTTGTTGAGAGATCAATCTGTAAAATGTCTATAGATAAAGTATCAATCTGATTGATAAGCTTTTTATAAACTATTCCGTCATCAATTAATTCCTTTTCAACTTTAATTTGCGGATAAAGATTAACGATGAATAAAAGAAAGGAGGCAATGATTTTTAATTTCATAACTTGTTCCTGAAATATTAATGAAACCTTGGATTGAAAATTACGTAATTATCAATAAAATATTTTGTGCATCCATTGAGAATAATTTATCAAAAATTATTTCACACCATGATGTATATTTGTCAATCAAAAAAATAAATTCAAAATAGTATATGTCCATAAACATGTCCCCTGTTATTCTTTCAGCACTGGAATTAGAACTGCATTTTGGTGAACAGGTAATTCTTGATAAAACATCTCTCACAGTTCACGAAGGAGACCGTATTGGTTTAGTCGGAAGGAACGGTGCAGGTAAATCTACTTTTTTGAAAATATTATCTGGCATATTACAACCGGATTCAGGTGAGGTAGCCAGGAAAAAAGATTTAATCGTCGGATTTCTTTCGCAGGAATTCACTTTGGATGAATACAAAAATGTTTACGAAAATATTCTCGACGGAGCTTCTTTAGAAATAAATCTAATCAAACAATATGAAGACACTCCTTTTGATGCCTTGAATAAGCATAATCTCGAAGAAAAAATACTGCAGTTGGATTCGTGGAATCTTGATAAAAGAATTAAAACACTCATTGATTCTTTAGATGCTCCTGATGCTGAAAGAACAATTAATACACTTTCTGGAGGAGAAAAAAGAAGAGTAGCCCTTTGCAGAGCACTGATTTCAAAACCAGATTTACTTATTCTTGATGAACCAACAAATCATCTGGATACTAAAGCAATTGAATGGTTGGAAGATTTTCTGACTCATTATTTCGGTACGTGCATATTCGTAACTCACGATAGATATTTTCTTGATAGAATTGCTAACCGGATTGTTGAACTTGCTTCAGGTAAATTCTATTCGCATCAGGGAAATTACACTGAGTATTTGATTAATAAATCTGAACGACATGCAATTAAAGAAGTTGAAGAACGCAAACGGCAAATGTTTTTAAGGCGTGAACTGGAATGGGTAAAACGCGGACCCAAAGCTCGTAGAACAAAAGCTAAAAGCCGGCTTGATAATTATCAGCAAATTGCTTCACAAGATGATTATGAAGTGGAACTGGATGTCGAATTAATTATTCCTCCTGCTGAAAGACTTGGTAAAAAAGTTCTGGAATTTAAAAATGTTGGGATTACAATTGAAGGTAAAACATTATTTGAAAATTTTAATTTCATATTTGAACCCGGAAAAAAAATCGGTGTTGTGGGGCAAAACGGCGTTGGTAAGACTACATTATTAAAAATTATTCTTGGTCAGATTTCTCCTACAACAGGAAATATTGAAGTAGGTGAAACTACCCAATTTAATTATGTAGATCAGGCAAGAGTATTATTGAATGATGATGATACAGTGATTAAAGCAATTGGAGAAGGAAGTGAGATAGTTAAATTTGGTAAACAACAATTAAGCGTATGGACATACCTCAGAAGATTTTTATTCTCGGATGATAGAATAAATACTTTAGTCGGACGATTATCAGGCGGAGAAAAAAGCAGGTTAACCCTTGCAAAGATCTTATGCAATGGAGGTAATTTTTTAATGCTTGATGAACCAACGAATGATCTCGATTTA
>DASVGS010000341.1:0-4397 GCA_036379435.1 Ignavibacteriaceae bacterium | reverse complement strand
AATCCGAAATAATCTGTAATCCAGAAATTAACTGCAGCACCGGGTTCTGATACAAAAAAATAATCATTGCCGCCAAGGAACTCATAATCAGCACGGCCGGCGCCAATCATAATTATGCCGGATAGAGAAAATTTTTCGGATAAGTTATAATTGTATGCTGCTTCAACTCCGCCATAACCAAAATGAAGTTCATCCCTTCCTTTTTGATTGATATACGAATGACCAAGGTTATTTGGAATTAAACCATGAGCGACTAATCCAACATTAACATTGCTATTAATTTTATATCCGGCCCTTAATCCACCAAACAAACCCCAGTTACCATTTAATGCAGCAGTTTTACCGATCAGGTCTGCATAAAAATGATTTTGATAATTTTTTTCAGATTGTGATAGTGAAATGTTTTGTGCGCTCAACTGAGCGGTTATGAATACGACAAAAAATGTGACTAAGAAATTTTTCATTTTATTGCTCCTTTTTTGTAATTAAAAATTGACGGTTCAAATTTGAATTATTTCAAGAGGATTTTCGCCTATTCCGGTGGGATAGTACTATAAAGGCAAGAAGAACGCGTTCAAACCAATGGGATTGAGAGTTATTTTATGTGGAGTATAGATTTTCTCACTTTTGTTAACATTTTAGGGATATTAATTATTAAGCAATAAAAAATCTCTTGCAATTTTGAAAGTACAGTTATAATTTTATGTATCCCTTTATATGCGGGAGACAATTTTTATAAATTTGAAGAGATACGGATTATGGAATTATTAACAAAATTGCAGCAAATCGGCTTAACCAAAAGAGAAGCTGAAGTATACATTGCACTTCTTCAAAGAAAAGAATTCACTGCACCTGAACTAACAAAAATCACGACAATAACACGAACAAAAATTTATGAGATACTTCAGAATCTTGTACATAAGGGAATTTGTACAGAAAGCAGCAGAAACGGTAACAAAGTTTACAGGAGTATAAATCCCAAAATAGCGTTAAAGAATATTGTAAGTAATTATGAGCAGCTTGTGGAAGAAAAGAAAATTGAATTTGAGCAAAAACAAAAAATTGATATTGAGCAAAAGAAAAGAGCTGCGGATTTACTGGAGAAGGAATTAATTTCTTTTCATCAGAATAGTTCAGATAGCTTTGAACCATTTGATTATATAGAGGTACTGACTGATAAAAGACAAATTGGTGAAAAATGGGTTGACATTCAGCAGCAGACAAAAAAAGAATTACTCGTTTTTACAAAACCGCCTTACACCACTCCAAACTTAGAAGACAATATTGAAAAGGAAAAAGAGATTTTTAAAGAGAAAAACATCGTAATAAAAGGTTTATATGAATACGATGGATTATCTGCGGAAGAATTAAAAAATCTTGTTAAGACCGTGGAGATATACCGGGAGATTGGTGAAGAAGCCAGGCTGATAGAAAAACTGCCAATGAAACTTGTAATAAGTGATGAGACACTGGTAATGTTTGCTCTTAATGATAGAATTTCTTTAAAGCCGAATATAACAAGCATGGTAGTGGATCATCCAAGTTATGCAACAGCATTAAAAAAAGTTTTTGAAAGTTATTGGAAAGACGGATCGAGTATAGATGAGTTCAAAAAAAAATTAAATCAATAAAATTTTAACATAACCCATAAATAAAATTAAAGGATAAATATGCGATACAAACTTCTAAGATTCTCCGTGTTTCTGCTTACCTGTTTGGTGGTAAGTTTAAGTACTTCAAATGCACAATGGTACTGGCAAAATCCATTGCCACAGGGAAACACTTTAAACAGTGTTTCTTTTACTGATGCTAATAATGGTACGGCTGTTGGTGAAAATGGTTCAATAATCAGAACAACAGATGGCGGCGCAACCTGGACCAATCAGGAATCAGGTGTTTCTCTTTTGCTTCACTCAGTTTCTTTTGTTGATGCAAACATAGGTACAGCAGTTGGTCTTAACAGCAAAATATTAAGAACAACAAATGGCGGAGCTACATGGGTAAGCCAGGAATCAGGTACAAATTTTCAACTTCACTCCGTTAGTTTCTCAGATGCCAATCATGGAACAATTGTAGCAAACAACGGAAATATTTTAAGAACCACAAACGGCGGCACAACATGGACACCTCAAACAAGTGGTGTAACAGAAGAACTTTGGGGAGTTGATTTTACAGATAATAATAACGGTACAATTGTAGGCAACAATGGTACCATTCTTAGAACAACTGACGGTGGAACAACATGGAATCCTCAAACAAGCGGAGTAACGGGAATATTAAGAGGTTTGTCTTTTACAGATGCGATGACCGGAACAGTTGTTGGTGAAGGAGGCTTAATACTAAGAACAACTGATGGCGGTGCAAACTGGGCTCCGCAAACAAGCGGATTAAATCCATGGGATTATATTTATTCCGTTTCATTTTCTGATGCAAATAATGGAACTGCTGTTGCAAGCGGAGGAATAATACTAAGTACAACTAATGGCGGATCAACATGGAATCTGCAGAACAGCGGAACATTTAATGATATTAATTTTGTTTCTATGTCTTCTGCAAACAATGGAGTAGCTGTTGGTTTTGGTGGAATGATATTAAGAACAACCGATGGCGGATTAACCTGGGTTAATGAGTTAAAAGGTGAATCTGAACAAGCACTTACTTCAATATCATTTACGGATGCAAATAACGGAATTGCTGTTGGTACCGGAGGCGTAATACTAAAAACCACAAATGCAGGTTTAAATTGGGTTAGTCAAACAAGCGGTATAACAGATGAACTTTATGGAGTTTCTTATCCTGATATTAATAACGCAACAGCAGTCGGAATGTTTGGCAATATCCTTAAAACAACTGATGGCGGAATAACATGGACACCTCAGACAAGCGGAACAACCGAAAATCTTAACAGCGTTTCTTTTAGTGATGTTAACAATGGAACAGCTGTTGGTCAATCCGGAGTTATTTTAAGAACTACTAACGGCGGAACAACATGGACACCTCAAACAAGCGGCACAGGAAGTGCGCTATGGGCAGTTCAATTTACAGATATTAATAATGGAACCACAGTAGGAAATACTGGAACTATACTTAGAACAACAAATGGAGGCACAACCTGGACTCCACAAACTTCGGGTACAACGGGTCCGCTTTACGGAGTTTGTTTTACTGATGCAAATAACGGAACTGCAGTTGGTTCAACTCCTTTTCCTGTACAGGTTGGACTTGTGCTTCACACGACTGATGGAGGAACAACATGGGTTCAGCAAAACAGTAACACGATTGTTTTTCTAAATGCCGTTTCATTTACTGATGCAAATAACGGAACTATTGGTGGATTGAATGGAGTTATTCTCGGCACAACCGATGGAGGCGCTAATTGGATTCCGCAGGAAAGCCACACAAGACATATGGTAAGAGGTATGTACTTTACCGATGTAAACACGGGTTATGCTGTTGGAGAAAATGGAATGATAATCAAAACAGGATCCACACCTGTTCCTGTTGAATTGGTTTCATTTAACGCAGAATTGTCTGATGGAAATGTTGTACTTACCTGGAGTACCGCAACAGAAACTAATAACTCGGGTTTTTCAATCGAAAAAAGTGAAAAGTCAAACGTCAAAGGTCAATCTGAGTTTAGTAATATTGGATTTGTTAACGGTAAGGGTACAACAACAGATAAAACCTTCTATTCATTTAAAGATGAGAATGATAAACCAGGAACTTATTTGTACAGATTAAAGCAAATTGATTTTGATGGAACTTTTAGTTACAGCAATGAAGTAGAAATTGAAGTAACAGGGCCAAAGGATTTTGCTTTGTATCAGAATTATCCAAATCCATTTAACCCAAGTACAACAATTAAATTTTCTTTACCTGTTAAAACAAACTTAAGATTAAATGTGTATAATATGCTTGGTGAAAAAGTTGCTGAAATATTTAAAGGAGAAATGGAAGCAGGATATCACCAAATGGTGTTTAACGCAACAGGTCTTTCATCAGGAGTATACTTTTACAAATTAGAAAGCGATAATTTTAATTCTACCCAAAAGATGATATTAATGAAATAATTTGTTATTTCGTTTTATACTAAAAAATTATTTTTATCCGATTCAAAATGATAAGCAGCCCTCTCCTGTGAGAGGGTTGTTTGTTTAGAAATTTTTTTATAGAGTATTTTCTATTCGAATACTAATCACAAGAATCATTTATTAACATTTTGTCTAATAACTTCGTCAAGCGTTCGACCATCTTTATATTTCCAACTTGTCCAACCATTTGCTGCACGACCTAACAATGTTACCGCTGCTGAACTTGGAGAATTAAATATATAATCAGAAATAAATACAATTTTATTCTCTCTTATTTCAAGAATACCATCATTCAATAGCTTCTTA
>DASVGS010000340.1:0-10734 GCA_036379435.1 Ignavibacteriaceae bacterium | reverse complement strand
TTATTATCAACAATTAGACCAACAAGCGCTAATATTTTATTAAAATTATCCAGAATCGGGATCTGGATAATGGATTTAAAAGATTGAAAATTTTTATTTTTTTTGTTAAATCCTTCTAAAATTATTTGCTGTTTGTTAAGGATAATGTACTGATCAATAATTTTATAAATATCTTTTTGATGCGGCGGTAAAAAAGTCTCATGCTTTTTTCCAGCTGCAGAATTAGTTTCGATACCCAATTGATTTGAGTAGGCACTGTTTATTGATATCAATCTTCCATCAACATCTTTAATCCATATCGGATAAATATATTTATCGATAAGACTTTGAACATTCTTTAAAGACACTAACGTAAACGGTATTAATTTTTGTAATTCTGTAATTAAATTTTGTAA
Source organism: Ignavibacteriaceae bacterium (assembly GCA_036379435.1). Taxonomy (GTDB): domain Bacteria; phylum Bacteroidota; class Ignavibacteria; order Ignavibacteriales; family Ignavibacteriaceae; genus IGN3. Next base: position 10,339 of record DASVGS010000340.1, on the reverse strand, counting down.
ATCATCTGTTCCAATATCCAAATTACTATTTGAAGATTGGACTATGATCTTACTCAATAAATCATCAAAATTAATATTATCCATGTTTCTAAAAACAAGTATTACGTATTTACTGTCCTCAGTTATAATCGGTTCAATCGATAAATCAAATGAAAGAGTATTGCCGGATTTTAATCCAACTGAAGTGTTTGCATATATTTTTTTTTGAAATGTATTTAATGCGGGTCCAATAATATCACTTAATTGTTGGACAGTATCTTTATCAAAAATTTGTTCTAATGTGATATGATATTCATCTATTGAAAATAAAACTGAAGCTTTTTGATTTGTAAAATTAATTTCAAATGATTCATCTAAAATTATAAGGGGATCTCCGTGATAATCAGAATTGCTGCCAAGAACATCTATCCAGCCTTTATTTATTAATTCCACCTTATCAATACCATTTTATTAGTATGTTGAAATTGTTACTTCATTTGAATAATCTGAAAAACGATTCAGATCATAGCCTCTGATTCTATACGTATAAATTTTATTTGTCTCAATGTTAAAATCCAGGTAAAGATTATTTCCTGATTCAATTCTGCGAAGCAAAGCATAGCTTGTTGAATCTGTTTTTCTTTCAATATCAAAATACAAAATATTATTATCTGTACTATTCCAATTTAATTGTATTACTTTAATAACACTATTATAATTTGCCGTAAGGTTTGTGGGTGGAATTAAAATTACGGATGTTATTTTTATGCTTACCGTGTTACTTGATGCAGAGTCTTCATTACTGATAGCAACAACTTTATAGTTGTAAGTTGAACCGTTAATCAGACCACTTCCAGAATCTTTGTACGAAGTTGAATTTGGGGGAAGCGCAGCAATTCGCACAAATGGCCCGCCTTGTAAACTTCTTAGAACTCCAAAGTAATTTTCATTATCACTGTTATCTTTCCAGCTAAGTATAACATTTGAAATACCTTGCAAATTTGCAACAAGATTTGTAGGCGGTAGTAAGTTACCCGAAATAATTATCCCGGCAGAATTTATCTCATTGCTGAACTCTGAATAACCGGAATTTTTTATTCCCCTTACCTTATAAAAATAAATTTTATTGGTATCTAAATTAGTATCGTTTGTATTATTCGATTGACCGGAAAGCTCCTGATGTAATTGATAACTTCCATCAAAATTAATTTTGCGCCAAAGCTCATATTTTGTAATGTAACGGGAAGAATCTTTCCAGCTAATATTAATTGAACCATCATTAAATTTTAACAAAGCCAAATCGTAAGGTTTGAATGGAAGTCGATTATCATTTGTGATCAATACTTGTGCTGCTATGTTGCTTTTTTGTGATGTCCCGTCAAGATCATAATAGATAAGATATAAATCTATTTTTTTACCAATCTCCGATATATCAAAACTAATATTAATTGTTGGTGATGTACCATCATCATTAGGTGGAATGTTTTTTACAAATTTTCCGTCGATATAAAGCTCAAGAAATTTTATTGCATAAGGCTGAGAAATTGAATACGTAATTTCATTATTGCCTTCCATCAATGTACCATTTGATGAGGGTGAAATTATCTGGATTTTAGAGTTTGTCTGATTGGAATTTTGATCCGGATCAGTGCTAAGATTTGCACAAGATTGGAAAATGAATATAGAAAATATTATAAAAATTATAATGCTCTGTTTTTTTTCAACTTTCATTATATACATTTTATCATAATCCTAATTACATTTTTTCAAATTACTCTAATGAATATTGAATTTTTATTCTGTTAATTGAATCCGGGGAGATCTTATTGAGTGTAACTACTATTACTTTTGCTACGTCATCTAAATAATAATATACTGGTGCGTTGTTCAAAGATATCGTTAAAACACCCGAATTAAATTTATTAAAATTATCCAGGTAAATATTCAAATCATTTATCTCTACAAAATTTTTATTGGTTAACCACAATTCAAACTGGTTCTCTTTAATATTTTTGATCATTGTTGTTATACCAGATCTTGTTTTCCACCAGTTATTTATTGAATCGATAGTTGTAAAATTATGGCCATTATCTTTTAATAGTTGAATCTTTCCGTATAAATCTTTTTGTGAACTTTTCTTACAATCAACTGAAGGAATGATATTCAAAAATTTTATTGTGTTATCTAAATCGGCGTTATCATTTATTACAAAGTATGGGATAAGCAGCAAACCAGATTTATTTATTTTAGGAAGACCCGCAACCGGTGAATAATAAAGTATATTGTTTATTCCAATTTTTTCAATTTCATTTAGATCATTAGAGGCAATAAAATTATAATCAACCAAAATGGATTTTATATTAATATCATACTTATCTTTAATATTTTTTACTATATCTGCAAGCGTTGCCAAATTTGAACCGCTAACATATCCTGTTAAATCCAAAATAATTTCACTATTAGAAATCTTACTGTAACTCTCGTTTCCCAAAATTTGATTTGCATCGACTATAAAATTAGGGAAAGTTCCGCTTTGTTTAAGCGAATCAATAAATGAATCTGTAACTAAATTATTGTATCGTGCTGTAACTAAAACTGGTGCAGTCATATTTGAAGTGAAACTTTCAATGTAAGCGTCCGGTTGATTATCCATCCACTTAAATGCATTTAAAATTAATGATTTATATTCTGATAAATCATAAGTGCTCCCCGTTAAATCATTTAAATCAAATCCTGCCCATAAATATCTGCCAGTCCCAACTGATCCATATATTAAAGAGGATTTATCGCTGGTAATACTATTTTCAGAATAGATATTTCCACATTTGTAAAAGTTTTTATTTTCTATATCGCACATTAATGGTTGGTTTTTTGCCGAGATTTGTAAAATTACATTTTCGTTTAGATTAAATTTATTTATATGATTAGGTATTAAAGTATGTATAAACCCGATTTTTGAAGATGGCACTGCTTCAACGTTGCTTAAGTTAAAAAGCATTTCGAGATTTTGATAATTAAATGCATCTTCATCTTTAAAAAATAATTTTGAACCTGAACAAAGTACAGATTTACCCGCTGCTAAAAATTTCTTTAATTCATTTAGTTCATTGCTAGATATAATTTCTACTGAGGGAAGAATTAAAATATCAAAATCATTTTCAATTCCAGATTCCAGATCATTATCGTATATAACTTTATACGGCACTTTTTCTTGCATTAAAAATAATTCCCATGTAGTTATAACATCTGTAGGATTAGTAGAATTTGAGATTTTATAATTTTCAGTTAAATCCGAATAGAGAACCGCAATTCTGGGTTTTATTAAATCGGCATCCTGAGCATAACAATGCAAGGTAACAAAGGTTAGAATAATTAATATTTTTAAATAACGTAACAATGTTCTATATCTTTTTATTATAGGATAGTCTGATCATAATCAATATAATACTGCCTTGATTCGCCGGGCTTCAAATCATCTATATAAAGGTAAACCATTTGCGAACCGGCAGTATGTTTAACACTGGCAGCCCTGGTCCCGATAATTTCAGAACCGATTGTAATATTTTGCGCATAATCGTTCAGATCAAGATCGATCACTAAATTATTTATGGATTCAATACCAGGGTTAGAAACTTTTAACGCTACTCTGGTTTTCCCTCTTCTATCAGCTTTAATTTCAATATAGTCCCTTTTTTCATACCATTTTTGAATTTCAGAGGCAGTGGCAATCCAGAATTTTTTCTTTTTCAGATCTTTTATAAGATCTTTTACAATGTTCACATAATCAGATCTGCACTGATACTCTGTATGAAGCTTTAAAATATACATTCCACCCTCAAATAGTACGCGATCCAGATCTTCCTGATAGGTATAAAATTGAAACTCAGGAAGCGTCAATCCATAATCCCTAATTATCTCATAATCATCCCGGGCAGTTTTTGTCATTGTTACAATACGTTTATCACCACGGATTATCGTCTTCGGCACCGAACGATCTGTAAGTGAATCTGTTAGAACATATTTATAATTAGAATTGATAACCGCGTTTAAAGTATTTTGATCAAACAAACCATAATATGGTAAAAACCCCGATACTACACTTGATGAAATTTTTTCCAGTTTTTCTTTTGCAGAATTTAATTTTTTTAACTGCTCCGAGTATGAATTTAATTTATTGAACTTGTCATTTATCGAAGCGAGGTAACCAATATCTACCAATGCAGCAATTTCTCCATACCCGGAAATTTTTCTTACCAGCTCTTTATTGTTTTCGGCTACAAAGGGATCAACAAAAAATGTGGCAGATATTCCTTCATTCTTTATAATTGGTAAAACATTTTTAATGTTTTCAACATCATCAGTTAAAACAGGAGCTATGGTTGCAGCCGCTTCATATCCTGTTGGCCAATCTCTAACATAAGCAATCGGAAAATACATTAACCATTTAATTGAGTTATTGAATAATCTTTCAAAATAGATGTAATCTTCCTGCAAGCCTATAATGGAATTTAATTCAAATCCCATCCACATAAATCTACCTTTACCAAAATTACCAAATGCAATTCCTGCAGATTTTTTTATTTCTTCTCTAACAAGTCCATCATCCATCCGGTAATTATACCAAAAGCTAACTTGTGTTGTTCTTGGATCCATAACTTCTACTGCCATTGGTCTATCCCAGGTTGCAACTTTTAGCGGAAAACCTGTAGGTATGTTTGCAGTAATTGGTAAACTGCCGCAAATAGTATGAATCTTTGAAAATTCATCAGGTTTTATTTCATGAGTAAATTGTAATCCAAAAACCTGATTTAGAAACTCCCATCCACGCCATTTCCCATCATCTGAATAAGAACCAATTCCACCAGTGGCAAATACACTACCACCATTTTCCAAATATTTTTTTAACTGCAGTGCTTCTGTTTCACTCAAAGATTTAGTTCCAGGCAGAATAATCAATTTATATTTGCTATAATCACCTGATTCAATTTTCTGATCCGAAATTAATTCATATTTTAGATTCAGATTATCAAGAAATTTTTTCCATGTGGAAATATTATCATCCAGCCATGTGCTTCCTACAGGCAATGTGTTTTCTGTATACTTAGAATAAAGAATTGCTACATCAGGTTCTTTGCCGAAAAAAAAATCCTGAATATTTTTAGAACTGGGAAAAATATCCGAAGTATCAAACCTACCGTATACGCCACGAAGAATAAAATAATAGATGAGAATCGCTGAAATCAGAATAATGAAACCTGAAATGAAGATAAAAAATTGATTTATCCTTATACCAAAGAAAGGTTTTAACGCCACTTTGCTTCCCCTGAACTTCTATCTTCCTGAGTAGGTATATACCCATCAGAAGTGTACTTCAGGAATTTATTTTCATCACTAAATCTCTCCTGTGCTCTAATCCTAACTTTTTGTTTACTTACTTTTTCTTCTTCTAACCTATATCCTTGCGGTTCCGGAGTATATTTTGATTGTGATGGTTGTCGTTGTTTTGTGTATTCTTCTCGAGTAATTCCTGGTTCAGTTTGAACAATTTTGCCACGTTCGGTTACAGCGGGTCCCTTTGTAAATATGGCTTCAGAAGGAACAATTAATTCACCCTGAACTGTAGTTGGTTTGTTCTGATAAGCAAATTGCGGTTTACCCTCCCTAACTTTGTAAAGGATGTATGCCCCGATTGCCAATATGAAAGTACATATTGTTGCAACAAGAATAATAGTGGATAGAATCGGAATAAGTTCCATTACATTTCCTAATTTGTGTTTACTGCAATAGTATCTGATTTTTGTAAAGGGCTACGTTCTAATTTTCCCCAGGTCATTCTGATACCTAAGAATTCTTCAATAGTTGACATGGTTTTACAAATATCAATAATTAAAATAAAAAACATTCTATAAATGATGGCGTACCAGATCAACCTAAATTCTTCCTTTTCAACTGCAACACAATATAGTGCAGTTACAAGGTCTAAAATTGCCAATCCGGCCCACCAGAAAAATATTAAATGCGAAAAACCAAAAAATAATGCTGCAAAAATAAAAAACACATTAGCTGCCAGATTCATAGTTGGCCATATTAATGCTTCATAAGACATTACCCATAAAATAAACGTATGACCCAAATTAACAGTTGGGTTAAACATTAATTTTTTATGTTTTCTTATAGATTGAAGAATACCTCTCGTCCATCTATATCTTTGCTTTAACAACTGCTGTAATGTTACAGGAGCTTCGGTGTAGGAGATAGATTTAGGTTCGTAATAAATTTTCCAACCTTTTGCTAAAATTTTTAATGTTAAATCAGCATCTTCAGCATAAGTATCACTTGAATAAAATCCAGCCTGTTCAATTGCTTTACGTCTAAAAATTCCAATTGGTCCGGGTATAATATTAACCAACTTAATATAACTTTGTGCACTACGTGCCATATTTAAACCTTCAATGTATTCTAAAGCCTGAAGGTCTGTAAAAAATCTCTTTCTGTTAAGTACTTTAACATTGCCGGCAACTGCTCCAATTTTTGGATCTTTAAAGTGTCTTACTGCAGATTTAATTGATTCAGGTGCAAGCTGAGAGTCACCATCCATACAAAGAACAAAATCGGATTTTGAAAAATAGATTCCGGCATTTAAAGCGCGTGCTTTACCAAGATTAGGCTGGTTGATTAAAGATATCTTAATTTTTCCATAAAGACCATCTTGAAATCCAACCATTGATTCAGCAACTTGTTTAGTATCATCTGTTGATCCATCATTAACAATAATTATTTCGTAATTCTGATACTCCAGTTTGAGTAATGATAAAATTGAGTTACGAATAATTTTACCCTCATTAAAAACAGGAACTATTATTGAAACAAATGGAGAAAATCCGTTAGTATCTGAAAAAGTATATTCATTTAAATATAAGTAAGCCATTACCAGTATGGCAAAGTATCGCACCAAGAGAATGAAAAGAAAAATTACGAGAGCAATGATTGTTGAATATTCAAATAGTGAACTGTACGACAAAATTGTGTAAGGTAAGGTATAAGCTATTACCAATATCATTAATAATGAAATTATACCGCTTACAAGAATTCTTCGGAGATATTTTTGCTCTAGGTTCTCTCCTTTTTTATCATCTTCCCGGTTTGAAATAGTAATAAAAGCACGATCAACTAACTGGTTTGTCTTCATAATTCCGGATGATAGTTTGTGCCAATTTTTCAATTATAATGCCATTATTTTTACATAATTAGGCATTCATTTCTTAATAATGATAACTGTGAATAATACCAAATCTGGACTTTAATTTAATTTGTATCATTATCAAACAAGAGCAATAAATCAATTTTTTAGCTAAAAACTGCTTGTTATCAATTAGATTCCCCATATCAAACTAGCTTGAATTGAATTAGAACGATAACCACTATTTGAACGGAATGAACTGCCAGTATAAAATTGTGTTTGTAAGAGTAGGTTTTTGATTATTTGAAATTTGATCGAAGCGTAAAATTCAGAAAGCACATAATCGTTTTGTGGAATCAAACCAACTTTACCACCAATATTAAATTCAAAAACATCGTCATGATAGAGAACTAAATCTGTCCAGAGTGAATGTGACTCAAAATTTTTAGGACTCCAGTATAATGGCGTATTAAAATCAAATGAATAAAAGTAATATTCATATCCGGCCGTAATATCGTATTCAAATAACTTACCTAATCTAACTGATAATTGATTACCTGAGTTATTATCAGAAACATCCAGATAAGAATATTTTCCTTTTATCACTAAATTATTTTTGAATTTATATTCTCCATTTAACCCTAAATGATAAGCATTTAATCTTGTATCAACTAAGAAAGGTGAATAAAGAATAAATGCAGCATCAGAAAAATTTAAGAAGGCACTGATGTTAAATATATTTTTCTTTTGCGCACTTAATGAAAATTCAATTATATTTTCCCTAATATCATTCTGAAAATATGTTTGTCCAAAACTTCCGCTAGCAGAAATTATTTCATTAAAACGAATGTAAGCCGATCCTTTAATCTGGTTGAATCTTAGCCCACTGGTTTCAGATGATATTTTTCCACGAGCCCCAGATAAACCGATCGCTAAAAAATTTGTAATCCCTAAATCAAAACCGATTCCAATATTGGAATAACTAAAATCTGTATTATCGGTAAAATAAGATGCTCTCGGAATCAATTGTATGTAAGTTGGAAATGTATTTAATGCAAACCTATCGCCTTCCCCAAGCCAGCTTAAACGTGTTTTTAGGATATGTGAATCCGGTGATTGACGCAGTAATTCGTTATAAACCATTTTTGCATTCTGTACTTGTCCATTCTGCAAATAAGAATCACCTAAAAGTAATTTGGTTTCAACATCATCCGGATATTTTTGATTTAATTTTCTAAATTCTTTTAAGGCTAAAATGGAATCACCGTTCCATAAATAAACTTTGGCTCTCTGTTTTTCTAACTCAAAGTCGCTTCCGGATTTTAGAAGATCATTATAAATCTTAATTGCTTTATCTAATTCTGAATTTGAAATATAAACATCAGCAAGTTCAAGTTTAACTGGTCTGTTCCCAGGGTTATTCACTAAATATTTTTTAAAAAATTCAATAGCTGCACCATAATTAGTTTTAGAAACTAAATTTCTTGCTTCATCCAATATTTTATTCTGCTTTTCTAATTCATTTTGATTTTCTGCTTGCGTTAAATTTCTTTTGAGTGAATGAAATTGCACAGAAGTACTATCAATAGCAGAGAGCTTACTTATTAAATTTTTTACTTCAATAAAATTACTCTGTTTAATTTGCAGATTAGCTAATGCAAATAAAGCTTCAGTATTTTCCGGATCAATTTTTAAAACTTTTTTAAATAAATTTTCTGTGTAATTGATATCTTCTTCCAGCCAATAATTTATTTTAGCTGCTAAAAGCAAGTAGTCTTTATTTGCAGGTGAAATTGCTGCAATTTCATCTGCAATTATTTTTGCATCACAAAGATTATTTTGCCACATCAAAAGCTGAGCTAATTTGTATTTTACTTCAAAATCATTTGGATATCTTGACAAATAATTTTTGTATAAATCAATAGCCAAATCAAATTCCTGGTTAAAGGAGTAAAATTTTGCCAACTCAATTAAAGTTTTTTTATTGCCTGGATCCTTTTTGAGTTGATCTTTATAAAATTTAATCCTGTCTTCGTAATATAATTTTCTAAGAGAGGTTACTCTGTCCCACAGATCTGTAAATCTCTTTTGATTAGTGAAATCTGGTTCCAAAATTCTTAATTGCTGAAATGCTTCTTCAAATCGTTTAACAGCAATAAGTTCTTCAATCAATTTAAATCTTTTTTCACTATCGTTCGGTGATTTTTTTAGAATACGATATAACCGATCAATTTCATACTCTTTGGCGGATGAACCCGTACCGTAATTCCACCCTGATGTAGTATCATTTATCGAATAAATATATCCTTTACCCTTTGCCAGATCCAATCCATCCATTGCTTCTTTAAAGTATGGTCTTATTTCCAGGGCCTTTGTAAAAGCCTCAATGGCTAATTTATTTTTCCCTAACCAATAGGTAAAGTATCCATATCGGGACCAAAGCCTATGATCATCAGGAAATTTTTCGGTGTAAGTTTTAAGAAGTGGTTCTCCTTTAGCTATGCGATTATTCTTTGCAAGTATTTCAGTGTAACGTAAAATCTCATCAGCCGAGGCAGTTGCTTTTTCAAGATATATATCATACCAGATTTCTGCTTCACTCCAATTACCCAAATTTTTATAGCACTTCCCGATTTCCAGATAATTTTGAGCAATTGAAGGATTGATTGCTATTTCTCTTTTGTAACCTTCAATTTGATTATAAAGAATTTTGTACCAAACTGATATTGTTCTGTTTAGATTTGAGGTAATCTCTTCATCATTTGGTTTTAATTTTTTTGCAGTTCGGTAATCATAAACAGCATATTCATAATTACCTCTTTTTTCATAACACGTTCCGCGCAGGTTAAAGCCCTCTGCAGAATTTGGATTTGCTGAAACGTATTTATTTAATAAATCTATTGCTTCACCATATCTGCCCGCAGAAATTAGTTGAAGAGCTTCTGATTTTATTTTTGCTGAATTTAAATTTTGTGGAAGGGATGCACTGTTAAAAGAAAAAAAAATGATCAATAATAGTGGATAGAAAAGTAGTTTCATTTTTGATAATCAATTCTATCTCTATGTTATTTGTGCTCTGGTAGTTTCACGATCAAATTCTCTAAATATATCATCAACACTATTTAGCGAGTCGTTGATTTTAAGAATTATGTAGGAAACAATTGAGGTTGCACTGCCGTT
>DASVGS010000339.1:0-3120 GCA_036379435.1 Ignavibacteriaceae bacterium | reverse complement strand
CGGTCAAAATCCAAAGTAAGCAAAAATGAAAAATTGCTTTAAAATATTTCTTATTTCGGTATTTGCAGTAAACGTATTTGCACAGAGTATTTCTATTCATAAAAGGGATGCCGAAGTTTGGTCAACTTCGCAAATAATAAGAGGAAAGTTGAATAATTTTTATTCAACTTCAGGAACTCTTTACTTAAATAGCACTCCGGAAATCTTTAACATTTCAGCTTCTGATAGTTCGTTCGTGGTTCCAATTATAATTGATGAAGGAGTAAGCACAATATATATAGAGGTAAGTGGAATTATCTCAGACACATTGCATCTCGAACTTGCATATAATATCCGACCTGAAATTTATGCTTTTGCTGAAGTAAGCGGCTCCGACGTTACATTGAAAGCTAGCACGATTGATAATCCCAATTCCGTACAGTTAAGCTATTTGTGGATAGCTGACGAAGATAATCCAGCGGTTGTAAATATTATAAATATTAATGATTCAATTGCATCGGCTAATTTTAATTCGGGATTACCTGAAGGTGAGTATTACTTTGATGTTATTGTAACTACTCTATCAAACGATACAGCAAAAGCCCGGACTTATGTTACATTAAAAAATAGTGTTGTGATTCCTTTCAACATTACAACTGATCATGCGGCGTGGATTGATTCGGCAATCATCTATGAAATTACTCCGTACATTTTTGTAAACAACGGAAAGTTCAATAATATCACGACAAAAATTCCTGATTTTGTCCGGCTTGGAGTAAACACAATCTGGATTCAGCCGATATACAAAACATATTACGGAGGTCAGGGATATGACATTATCGATTATTTCAGTGTTCGTCCTGATCTTGGAACAGAACAGGATCTGAGAAATTTAATTCAAACTGCTAAAGCACATGGTCTAAAAGTTTTATTTGACTTTGTTCCTAATCATTCTTCGATTCAGCATCCTTATGCTCAGGAAACAATTGATTACGGAACTGAGTCGCATTATTGGGATTTTTATCAACGCGAACCTGATAATGCACCTTACTCACAGAACTATCATTATTATATGGGATTTATAAATTATTTCTGGAATGAATTACCAAATTTGAATTTTGATAATCCTGAAGTTCGCAAATGGATTACAGAAGCTGCAAAATACTGGGTAGAGAAATTTGATATCGATGGTTATCGTTTTGATGCGGTTTGGGGAACTACTGCACGAAATCCTCAGTTCACAAAAGATCTTCGTCTTGCTTTGAAGCGAATTAAACCTGAAATATTAATGTTAGCTGAGGATAAAGCATCTCAGGGACAGGTGTTTGAAGAAAGATTTGATGCTGGATTTGACTGGACTCCTGAAGAAGATTGGGTATCACACTGGTCATGGCAAACAAGTTATAATCCAAATGCGAATCCGACCATCTTCAACTACAGTAATCAGAACCAAAGATCAAACTTGCTTCGAAATGCTTTAACGAATAACGGAAATGGTTATGCAGAAAATGCGAAGATACTTCGGTTTATGACAAACAACGATATTTACTATTTTATAACCCATCATGGAATTGATAGAACTAAAATGGTTTCCGCATTGATGTTTACATTAAATGGAATTCCATTGATCTACAATGGACTAGAGATTGGTAAATCAGGACATCCGTATTCTACAGAGTTTATTTTTTATCCCGGACTTCCTATATCGTACGATGATCCAAACAGATTCTTTCCATACTTTCAATATCTAATTAAAATGAGAAAAAATTATTCTGCTCTCTGGAGTGATAATTATGAAGAGATCACTGTTAGTCCTTCAGCTAACGTGTTTGGATTCAGAAGATGGTTTGAAGATCAAAACCTTTTTACAGTGTTGAATATGGGTGCACAATCAGCTAATGTGACCGTTAATCTACCGGTAGACGAATTGAATCTTGATACAAGTGTAACTTATTATTTATCTGATTTGATTACTGGTGAAATAATTTCGGGAACACCATCTGAGCTTGAGCAATTCACTACAAATATGAATTTGTTCAGTGCGAAAATTTATTCGCTTGCTGATACAATGGTTGTGGTTGGAATTGAAGATGAATTTGAGGAACACAATTCACCTGTTGAATTTACACTCGAACAGAATTTCCCAAATCCGTTCAACCCGATTACAAATATTTCATACTCACTTCCGAAAGAGGGAAAAGTTGAGTTGATAGTTTATGATTTACTTGGCAACATTGTTCAGATTTTGGTAAACGAAATTCAAGCTTCAGGTAGACATTACGCAATGTTTAATGGCAATCAATTATCCAGCGGAATTTATTTTTATAGATTGAGCTACAATGAATATTCAACAGTTAAAAAAATGATGTTGTTAAAATAAAATGAATATACTGATAATCGGCGGAACCGGATTTATTAGCAGCAGGGTTGTAGATAAGCTTTTATCGAAAGGACATAAAATCACTTTAGTCAATCGTGGTAAGACAAGAAATGAATTGCAGGAAAATAGAAATTTAAGTCTTGTTCACTGCGATAGAAATGACAAGAAAGTTTTATCAGATTTAGCATCAAAGCAAAAGTTTGATGTGGTTTATGATATGATTGCTTATAATGAAAAAGATTCACAAACAGCAATTGATGTCTTCAAAAATAAAATCGGTAGATTCATTCACTGCAGTACGATTTCGGTTTATATGCTGCAACAGGATGTTCGAATCCCCGTTACTGAAGATCAGATAAACCTGGAATTAATGAAAGAATTTAAGAGAAGTCCGTTTGGCTGGGATTACGGTATCAACAAAATAAAATGTGAAAATGTTCTCTGGAAAAATCACGACAATAAGAGTTTTCCTGTGAGTATGCTGAGACCAACCTATGTGAGTGGACCAAAAGATCCTGCTCGTAGAGACTGGTTCTGGATTGAAAGAATTATTGATGGAAATCCTTTGCTCATTCCCGGAGATGGAAATTTCAGATTTCAACAAGTATACATTTCAGATGTAGCTGAAGCTTTTTGTAAGGTTATTGAAACGGAAAAATCAATTGGTGAAGCTTATAACGTTGCTGGTGGAGAAGCTTTTACTCTGAATGAATATCTCTTACAACTGATGAAACTTCTCAATAAATATGTTGAAGTATTCC
>DASVGS010000338.1:0-5102 GCA_036379435.1 Ignavibacteriaceae bacterium | reverse complement strand
TTGTTCTTCAATGTTGTAAGGACTTTGAATTATAGGCTTACGCAGAAAGGAGATCAAATTAAATCCGCCAATTTTTGGTTCACTTTCAAAAAATGTTTCAGTCTGTTCGATTATTTCTTTGTACTTTGTTTCTTTAATAAGTTTCTCATCCGTATAAAGTTCTTTTAATTGATGTGTTGCCGGATTTATATTTTCTAGATTTAGTATTATAAGCTCTTCAAGAATAATCTCGCGGTTATTTTTATTTTCGGTTTTCCCGTTTAAGTATTCAATTGGTTTTATTTTATTTTGATAAACAGGCAGAGGAGGAAATTCTTCAACAAATTTTAAAAGCGTTTTATTTAATTCATCTTCAGTAAGACTATTTTTTAAATAATCTATTCCATCTTTAAACACATTTTTATTGTTATTCTCTTCATACTTGCGGATAAGCAAATGAAATATTTCGTGTAACAAACCCAGAGCATTTATTTGTCCTGCAGTAACCTGTTGATCAAACCTACCTTCATTCCGTCTGACAATATTTATCTTGTCGGATAATAATCTTGCTGAATGAAAATCTGAGATTAAAAGATTGCCTTTAATTGCAAAAAGATTTTCTTCTATCTTGTATTTAATTCTTGAATCTTTAGAAATGTGAAAACAATAAGTAATCATAATAGTTTACTAGAGGTTAAATTGGAACAGAACAATATTGATTTGATGTGAAATATAATAAATAATGGTCCAAAATATTCTATGAATTTATGGATGATAAGCTATACTTGAGCCAATCCAGGTTTTATTTTTATTAAAGTCCACTCCCATCATTTTACCTTTGCTTGTACGTATAAGATTGTTTACAAGTAAAGGTTTATCATTTTTATTTTCCCATAAAAACATCATTCGGATTTCCGCTTTCGAATAGCCGTCAGGAGTTTCAATCAAAGGCGCGTAATCAACTTTTTGTTGTAAAATATAATTGGATTTATTTTCAATTGAATCAAGTTTATCTTTTGTTACTTCGATATCAACTCCAAGTCCGGCAAAAGAAAACAAAGGCTTTAAAACAAAATCATTAAGATTATCGGGATACTTTTCCAACTCATTCAAAAAATAACACTCGGGAACATAATCACCTTTCAGCATCGGTAAAGAATATTTACTAATTTTAAAAAACCAGTTTGGATGTCCTGCCCATTCAGCGTTGATATCCTCTTTAAAATTAAAATCAAAGCTCGATTTTTTTCTTTCAAGTTCATCAAAAATTACTCGGTTATAAATTCTTTTTATTTCAATATCTTTTCCATCTTTAGAATAGAATAACTTTTTTCCGTGCTTTTGTATCTTGGATAAACACACAGTTGTTATTCCTGTCAGTTCCTCTGTTGCTGCAAAATCGATTCTTGTCTTTTGTTTTTCAGGATCAATTTCAAGTAACACTACATTTTCCGGATCATGATTTCCAACAATAATTTCTGTCAGTACATTGGTATACGCAATTTTATTAAGTCCGCTAAAGTAACTATGGAATCCAACAGGAATATCAAAATGTTTTCTAATTATATCGTTAAGATAAACCTGGTAACCATAAAGTGATGGAAAAGCCTGAAGCTCAATTAATCTTGGCAGGAACTTTTCTCCGGTTTTAGTAATTGCAAAATCTAATTGTAAAAAAGGCGGATGTTCAAAATCGTCAGGTACTTTTAGATGTGCCGGAATCGCAGCCTCTGATCTTAATAAAAAATCCGGTTGATTAATTTGCCGTAAGATATCATCACTCGCTTTTAATAGCTCGCTCGTTAAATCGTGCGATAGAAAAAGCGGAGTTTCGCAAACACGAAAATCTGTAGGATATTTTAATACTGAGTTTAAATCTTCCAGGAATTCCTGATAAACTTTTTCAGAAAAATCATTATTAAACTTTTTTCTTATTTCAGGAATCATATTTAAACCATTTGAGTTGTTAATTGATCGATCGCATTGCCTAAGAAGGAAGGAAGTACAGTTTTACGGGTAAGTTTAATTTTATCCGGATGCTCAAGCAGTCGGATCATCTCCCAGTATTTATCTTCATTGTAACGATCTATAATAAATTTTTTTCTTTCATCCTGCTTAAAATGGTAAAGCATGCTTTCAGGATCAGCTTCAGGATGAAACTGAGTACCAACAATTTCATCTGAAATTCTGACAGCAGTTATTGCAGGATTATTCTTATTTTCAGGTTCAGGAATTTCCCAGGATAGAATTTTTGCCCCGAATTCATCAAGCATTTTTATATTGGGATTAACAACCTGCCAGTGCCTGATATCTGCTGCATAAAAAGGATCTGTAAGATTTTTTAGTACCGGATCATCTTTACCGGCTAAAGTTTTTTCAAACGGCATTACACCAAATGAATTGATGAATCTTTTATTTATTTCACCAAACTGAAAATATCTGGCCATTAATTGAAAGGAATGGCAAATAAAAAAAATATATTTTTTTTGTTCATGGTTTTGATTGTGATTCCATATTTTATCAATTAATGTAAAGTAATCTTTATCCCATTGACGATTTTCGCCTTCAAACGGGCTGCCTGGTCCGCCCGAAGAAATAAAAATATCATAATCTAAATCCGGAGTATCCCCTTTATAACGAGTATCAAAAACATCATACTTCAGTTCTGTATTTGAATATTTAATTTCCGTCTCTTTAACAATTTCACGAATGCAGCGCATACCTTCGTTTGGTTCATTATTATAAAGATCGATTGTTGCAATTTTGATTTTTGTTTTGTACATAAATACTTTTATTAGATTATCGAAACTATTATAAAATTGTCATTCCCACGAAAGTGGGAATCTTTGACCGATTGTTGCTTAGATTCCCGTTTTCACGGGAATGACGATCTAGAATTTTCTATTAAATATTTAATCCGTAATGTGTTTCTTCAATAATGTAATCAACCACTTTGCTAGTATCGTGTGATTGTTCCCAAACAGCAAGCTGTCTGTCGGCTCCTGTTCCCATTTCAAGAATTTTGTTTATGTAATTTATTTCATTGCGTGAACCAAGTTCATCAACAACATCTTCAATAAAATCGAGTAATTCGCCTGCAAGTAATTTAAACTCCACTTCTTCATTTTTGCCAAAGTCAATAAGTTTTCCTTTAATTCCATATCTGGCAGCACGCCATTTGTTTTCTGCAATTAAAGCACGCCTGTATAATCTGAATCCAAGATTTTGTTTTATCAATTTGTGAAGTTTTGCAACAAGTGCCTGCATAACAGCAGTAAGAGCAATAGTTTCATCAACACGCATTGGGATGTCGCATATCCGGAACTCAAGCGTTTTAAATACAGGATGAACACGAATATCCCACCAAATTTTTTTTGCGTTATCAATGCATCCTGTTTTGACCAGTAAGTTTATGAATTTATCATATTCAGAAACACCGTTAAAGAAATCCGGAATTCCAGTTCTTGGAAATCGATCAAAGACTTTACTTCTATAGGATTTGAATCCGGTATTTCCTCCAAGCCAGAATGGTGAGTTAGTGGATAAAGCAAAAATATGAGGCAAAAAATATCTGGCAGCATTCATAATGTGTATTGCAACTTCCCGGTCTTCAACGCCTACGTGAACATGTAATCCAAAAATTAAATTAGCCCGTGCAACCTGCTGCATATCATCAACAATTTCTTTGTAACGGGGATGTTCAGTAATTTTTTGATCTTTCCAGTGAGAAAAAGGATGAGTGCCTGAAGCCGCAATGCGTAATCCGTTTTTCATTGCCAGCTTTGCAAGATTTGTCCTGAGTTTTGTTACCTGTTCACGGGCATCTTTAACATCAAGACAAATATCCGTTCCCATCTCAACAACTGACTGATGCATTTCTGCTTTAACATTTTCAGCCAGAATCATTTTTCCATCTTCCAGGATTTGCTGGATGTGAGATTTTAATTCGCGACTAACAGGATCCACAATTTGGAATTCCTCTTCCACTCCTAATGTAAACAAACCTGCTTCAGCCATAGCGACTCTTCTTTCTTATTTCAAAGGTTTATTATTTACAAATGATGTAACAAATGAACCCCATGTAAGATTATTTTGATCCGGTTTATGTGCTTTAGCTTTTCTAATTGCCATATTTGCTGCAGCTTCAACAATCCATTCAAAATTTTCTTCACCTACAGAATTTACATCTGCATCAGGTGCAGGGTTACAAAAATCTATTGCATACGGAATACCATCTCTGATAGCAAATTCAACAGTGTTAAAATCATAACCTAAAGCATTATTAAGTGCAAGAACTCCATTGCGTACATCATCCAATAATTTTTTCTCAAGCTGTTTAGGATTTCTTACATAACGAAGATGATGAGGCTGCCTGGGATCATATTGCATAATATGAACATCCTGTCTATCCAGGCAATAACATCTGAAATATTCTGTAAATATAATTTCTTCCTGAAGCATCATTACAAGTTGACCAGTTTCATTATATGCCTTAAAAAATTCATCCATATTATTAAGCTTGTAAACATTTTTCCATCCGCCGCCGGCAAAGGGTTTAAAGTAGGCAGGAAATCCCACGTACTCAAAAATACCTTCCCAATCTAATGGATAAGCAAGATTGCGGAATGAACGTTCATTCGTATCAGGTGGATGTTGATTGGATGACAGTATAACAGTTTTTGGGACAGCAACTCCAATTTTAGTTGCTAATGCATTGTTAAAGAATTTATCATCTGCACTCCACCAGAAAGGATTATTAATTACAGCAGTTCCTGATATAGCAGCGTTCTTTAACATTGCGCGATAAAATGGAACATCCTGTGATATCCGGTCAATTAATACATCGTAACCGAGAGGTTGACCTTGAATTATCTTATTTATGTGAGCAAGCTCTGCTGTAATACCGTTCTCTTTTTTGGCATTAACACGATCAACAAAAGCCTGCGGAAAAGTATTTTCCTGTCCAAAAAGAATTCCGATTTTTTTCATAATTATGCTTTCTATTAGATTATTTTTTTTTGTGATTTTTAGTGACTTTGTGTTTTAACGGCAATAAAATCTCACCACAAATTCTCAAACACCCAGGAACACTGAAGTAAAATCAATATTCAATTTTATTTAAA
>DASVGS010000337.1:0-4204 GCA_036379435.1 Ignavibacteriaceae bacterium | reverse complement strand
AAAACATAAGTTAAAATTAATGGAACATGAGATTTGCACATCTTAAACTTTTCACACTTGGTTAAAACATCTGAATCAGGTTCTGTATCCATTATAACCAGGTCTGCCGAACCGCTGCAGATAAGTGAAGATACAACATCAATATCAGTTGTTGCAATCACTTTATATTGTGTCTGCAGAAACATCAGCAAACTATAACATAAGCTAAAATCCGGGCTATATATAACTATTTTTTTCATATAAAATATGGAGTGCTTTTATTCAGATTTAAAAAGCTTATCTGGATTTGCTATTTATGTGCCAGAATTGCTAAGAATGTAATATTGCCAGTAACTACAAGTTTTTACCGTATTATCCGATTAAGCAGCATATTTATATTCTCGCAATTGAAAATGTGGAAAAACGCATTATAATTAATGAGAATAAACTTAATTAATATTTAATAGAAAGGACTAACTAAATTTTGATATCAAGTTCTTTTAATTTTCGATATAATGTTGAAAGACCAACCTTCAAAGTATCAGCAGTTTTTTCTTTATTATTGTCATTACTTTCAAGAGCTCTAAGAATAAAATCCCGTTCAAATTTTCTAACTGAATCATCAAGTGAACCATTAAATGAAAAATCAATCTCATCCATTTTAGGTTTAAATGTGGCTGGTAATTCCTGCAAGGTTATCATATCGCCTTTACAAAAAATAACAGCACGTTCAATTACATTCTCAAGCTCTCTTACTTCGCCTTTCCATTCATGGGATAATATTGCGCGCATCGCTTCACTATCAATCCCTTTAATATTCTTATTCAGTTCTTTGCGATACTTATTTAAAAAATGATCAGCAAGTAAAGGTATATCCTCTTCTCTTTCCTTTAAAGATGGAAGATGAATATCTACTACATTAATCCTGTAAAAAAGATCCTCACGGAATTTTCCTGCCTTAACTTCTTCTTCCAGATTTCTATTTGTAGTTGCAATAAATCTTGTATTAACTGTTAAAGAAACGGTAGTTCCAACCGGAGTGTATTCTTTTTCCTGAATTGCCCTAAGTAATTTTACCTGCAGCTGCGGAGGCATTTCACTGATCTCATCAAGAAAAAGTGTACCGCCATTGGCTGCTTTCATGTACCCTTCTTTATCCGAGATGGCACCTGTAAATGCTCCTTTTTTATGACCAAACAATTCGCTTTCGATCAGATTTTCAGAAATAGCTCCGCAATTAACAGCTACAAACGGTTTATTTTTACGATGACTTTTGTAATGGAGTGCGCGGGCGACAAGTTCTTTTCCTGTTCCGCTGTTACCGCTTATTAGAACAGTTGAATCAGTTTCTGCAACTGCCTCAATCATATCATAAACTTTTTTTATAGATTTACTTTTGCCAACAATATTTTCAAAATCATATTTTCTGTGTATCTCCTCACGTAAAACACGGTTTTCTAAAAGCAGATCTTTAACTTCAAACAGTCTTTTTGTTTTGATTATTAGTTCATCAAATTCAATTGGTTTTAATATATAATCGCTGGCACCATTTCTTAATGCGGTTATAGCTGTATCCAGTGAACCAAAAGCGGTAATAATTATAACAGAAGTTTGAACATTTAGGGTTTTTGTTTTTTCAAGTAATTCTGTTCCTTTCATAACGGGCATTTCAATATCCGTTATTACCAGATCAAAATGATTTGCAACCATTTTATCATACGCAATCTTCCCATTTTCAGCTTTGTCTACTTCATAACCCTCTTTCTCTAAAATATAAAAAAGGGAATCTCTGATTATCTCTTCATCATCAACAACTAAAATTTTATGAGCCATATTTTATCCTGATTATTTAACTAATTGGCAATTTAATGATAAATGTAGTGCCTTCATTAAATTTACTTTTTATTTTAATATCTCCCTGAAAACTTTTAACAATACCATAACTTACCCATAATCCAAGTCCGGTTCCTTTGCCTTCCTTTTTTGTAGTAAAGAAAGGTTCAAAAACTTTATTAAGATTTTCCTCACTTATACCCATTCCTGTATCAGAAAAAGTAATTGTAACCTCATCTCCATTACATTCAGATTTTACAGCAATCTTCTCTAGTTTTTTTTCTCTTTTCTTTTCTGCAATCGCATCCACTGCATTTAATAATATGTTAACAAATACCTGCTGTATTTGATCCGCAATTAGAGGCAGAACAGGTATATCTCTACTTAGATCATTTTCAAAGATTATATCTTTTGCTTTTGTTCCCACTTTTACAATTTCAACTGCTTCTTTTATAACGCTGTTTATATCTGTCAGTTCGAGCTCATAGTTAGATGGACGGGAAAAATCAACAAGGTCTCTTATAATTTTTGAAATTCTTGTAACTTGACTTTTTACTAATCCAAGTTTTTCATTCACAAAAGGATCAGTTGTAATTCTTTGTGCAACCTGAACCAGTGCAGAGATGGATGCAAGGGGATTACCAACTTCATGCGCAATTCCTGCAGCAAGGGTTCCTATACTCTCCATTTTTTGTGTGTGTATAAGTTGTCTCTCAAGTAATCTTTTATCAGTAAGATCTCTATGGATACCAAAATAACCTGTAACTTTGCCATCTTTATCGAGTATTGGAGATACTAATAGTTGAGTAAAAAATGGTTCACCGTGTTTTTTTAGATTTTCAACTTCACCTACCCAAACTTTGCCGCTGGAAATAGTATCCCACATTTTATCCCAAAATTTCTCGGAATGTTTTCCGCTTCCGAAAATTCTTGGATTTTTATTAATCAATTCTTCTTTTGAATAACCGCTTGCAGCCTCAAATGCTTTGTTAACGTAGATCATTTTCCCGTTTAGATCGGTTATTTGAAGAGGATTAACCGTATTTTCGGCAACATTAAAGAATCTAAGAAGATCAATTTCTTTTTTCTTCTCTTCACTTATATCTCGTGCAGTAATTAAAAGCAGTTTCTCATCATAACCATTATTTGAAATTGGCACATAAGTTATCTTAACATTGATGAAGTTATTATGGATAAATAATCTGGTTTCTAAATCTGAGGAAACACCAGTATTCAGAGACATCCTAAATAAATTTTCTGCTTCGCTCCTGTCACACAATTCAACGTAGTCAAAAAATATTTCAGGTTTGTTATCGCGTAAATTTAATCTATTAGTAGAAATCTTATTTAAAACTTTTATAGTTCCGTTTTGATCTACTAAAAAGCACATGTCAGGAAAACCATCAAACAGCGAAAAATCAAATGTAATATTTTTGTCCATTAGTTATTAAGTTCTAAAAATTATTGTGTTAAAATAAGTAATCTGAACCTATTTTTTAAGCGCAAAATCTTACACTATTCAACAACAACAACAAGAAAACTTTCACGTTACAATTTTTTATGAATCCTCTTTTTAATTATTTTTCAATATGAATGAGTTTATTAATATTATTAAGTACAGACTTGTCTGGTTAAATCTGTTTTTGTGCCTGGGAGTTGGAATTTTATCATTTTATTTTTTTGAAGCATCAGCCCTTCTGTTTGTTTTGCTAAGTAATTTTTTTGATATACTTGGTTATCACTTTTCTTTGATAAGAAGAACAACCCAGTTACCAGAAAAAATTATCATTCACTCCTACAGAATTAATCAGTTCATGTACGATTTACTTTTATTGGTAATTATTGGGCTTCAGTTTGATTGGATTGCTGCATTAGCAGGCTGGATTTTAAAACAGTTCGGGCTGCAGGATATTTTTTATTACTTGTTCCTAAAAATTTCATTACCCGGCAAGTGGACATGGATGAAATGGACTCCATTAGGATTCTTTAAAGGAAATCTCACCAAATCTGAAATTATTATTCAAGCAGTGATTGGAATAATAATATCAACAGCATTATTAATTTTACGATAAGAAAGATGTACAATGAATAAATCATTAAAGCTTAGTCTGGTTCAATATAATCCTATTTGGGAAGATAAATCTGCAAACAAAGAAAAATTAAATAAAATGATTGAAGAACTTGAACAGACAGATCTGATAGTATTTCCGGAAATGACGCTAACGGGTTTTACAATGAAATCAAGTGAATTTGCTGAAAAGTTAACAGATGAAACTTTTTCATATTTTTCTAAACTTGCTAAAGGTAAAAAATGTGCAATTATGTATGGTGTTATTGAAAAAGGGAAAAAGAAAAATTTTAATACTTTAATTCATCTTAATAATCAGGGAAA
>DASVGS010000336.1:0-2000 GCA_036379435.1 Ignavibacteriaceae bacterium | reverse complement strand
AAACTTATTGATTTAGCCGCAATGAAAAAAGTACTTCATAATCCGGGATTAGCAATACTGATCTTTTTATTTTTTGTACTCACTTTTTCATTTGCAAATATATATGGAACGTTTGCTTTACTCGGATTAAAAGTTTACGGATTTACAGACATGCAAAATGGTTATATGTTTGGTATTGTCGGATTATCCTCTGCAATTGTGCAGGGTGGACTAATAGGTAAAATTAATAAGTTAATGTCTAAAAAATATATTTTAATTGTTGCATTATTTTTAATAATGATTACACTTTCACTTATACCTTTTGCAGGATCCTTTTTAGGACTAGCAATTGTTTCCATGTTTTTATCTTATGGTACCGGCACGTTTCAACCTACGGTATTAAGTCTTATTTCAGAGGTGACCTCTGATGCTGAACAAGGTATTACTTTAGGACTTAATCAGTCGCTGGCATCATTTGCAAGAGTTTTAGGGCCGCTTTGGGGTGGTTTTACTTTCGAATATCTTGGATATGCTTTTCCATTTTTAACCGGTGGAGCATTTACACTGCTAATATTTTTATTGACGGTTTTTTATTTACCAAAAAAGATTAAGTTAGATTAGAAAATATTTTAAGAGATTATGTTTAAAGTAGGAAAAATCGAAATAGACAAAGCTATTCTGCTTGCCCCGATGGAAGATGTTACAGATATTTCCTTCCGTCTTATATGCAGAGAACTTGGTGCTGATGTTGTTTACACAGAATTTGTGAACTCAGAAGGATTGATCCGTTCAAATGCCAGGACACACAATAAGTTAAAAATAATTGAAGAAGAAAGACCAGTTGGAATTCAGATTTATGGCAGCAGTATCGAATCAATGATCGGTGCTGCAAAAATTGCTGAAGCAGAAAATCCGGATATAATTGATATTAATGCCGGATGCTGGGTTAAAAATGTAGTAGGATGCGGTGCAGGCTCGGCACTTTTAAAGGATATTCCTTATCTGGTTAAACTTGTTAAATCTGTTGTTGATTCCGTTTCTCTTCCTGTTACAGTTAAAACGCGTATTGGTTGGGATAATAGTTCAATCCAAATTGTTGAGGTTGCCAAACGACTGGAAGATGCTGGTATTAAAGCGTTAACCGTTCATTGCAGAACCCGGGTTATGGGTCACAAAGGTGATGCTGACTGGAGCTGGATTCCCAAAGTAAAAGAAGCTGTTTCGATTCCTATCGTACTTAACGGAAATGTTCTTGATGCAACCGATGTTAAACAGGCATTTAATGAAACCAATGCAGATGGAGTAATGATTGCGCGTGGTGCTATTGGTAATCCGTGGATTTTTTTGGAAGCGAAAGAAATTCTTGAAAAAGGTTATATTTCATCAACGATTGATGATGAAATGAAAATTAAAACCTGTTTGCGTCATTTAGATTTGGCAATCGGTGTAAAGGGTGAACGTCGGGCAGTCATCGAACACAGAAAATTCTACTCCGGTTACTTAAAAGGCATGCATCATGCATCCAAAATAAGAAATGAACTAATGCAATTTACAGAATATCAACCCGTTAGAGATTTATTGTATCGTTATTTAGATGAGCTAAAGAAACTCGAATATATTTTGTAACAATTTTGTTATCCCCATCACGGTAATAATTGTCTACTTACTTAACACATAAATTTGCAAGAATCATTTCAACTGTTTTTGTTCCTCCATCATTTACAATTATAATGTTTTCTGTATTTGCATTTTCACTTGAAGCAGATCCAAACAAAATAATTGCTACACTTTTAATTGCCTTTGTTTTTGGTTTCTTTGCCCCAATCGTTTTATTTCTTATTCTTAGAAAAAAAGGTAAACTAATTGATCAGGATGCATCATTAAAAGAAGAACGAACAATTCCATTTTTTATAGCGATTGGATTTTATGTGTTAGGTTTGCTTTTAATGATTAAATTTGAAATCAATATAATTTCAATAGCATTTTGGTTTTGCTATATTACTAATACAATAATTACAATC
>DASVGS010000335.1:0-6180 GCA_036379435.1 Ignavibacteriaceae bacterium | reverse complement strand
AAAGTTAAGAAGTAGTAATAGTAAAACAGGGAAAACAAAAATTGCTGTAAGTTTTGTAACGTGTCCGATAAAAAGAAAAACCACAATTCCCGTACTGAACGATGCAGCCAGCGACGTAAATAAACTTACCAACCTGTTTTTAGTTCTGCTCATCATAAAAAAGAACATGGTATAAGCAAGTGCAAATAAATAGAATGTCCATTTTGCATAATCAATATTAAACGGGGCACTAAAAATATCTCTTACTGTATTAGTGACAACGTAAACAAGATTAAACCATTTGTATCCCGTTGCTATTGCATAAGCAGGCATTCCTGTAAATATGTATGGGTTCCAAAGGGTATAACCGCCTTCGTGATTTTCTATATAGGTTTTTGCACTCTGGCTTGTAAGGATATCACCGGATTGAAATGTTTTGCCTCCAAAATACAGTGGGGAATAAAATAACAGAAAAATTAAAAGTATAACGAGTAGTAAGGAAACAGTTTGAAATTTGGCCGGAATTATTTTGTCCAGAGAAAAACTTGATAATAATGTTTCATTAGACTTTTTAATTGTCTTAACTGTTTTTTTTTCTTTTGCTGTCATTAGATCTCCGGCTGAGAAAATTATAAATTATTTTTTTGCGATGAAGTTTATTCCTGAACCAACTTTATTATTTGAATTAAAATCAATCAACATCATTAAAAAAGTAAATGGAAATGTTACCAGGTAATATATTGGAAGTATGAATAAAAGTAACTTGGAAATGTTTACCATCATTATAGGATATTTAATTCCTAATCTCCATGCTTTATCACCCCAAAACCCATAAGTATATTTTGACTGATATGTTTTAAATCCGATTGGATGAAGTTTTGATTCCAGATCTTCTTTTGAATAACCATCCCGGGCATGTTCACCTATAAAACTTTCATCATCTTCTTCATGCACATCGCTGCCGCCATAAATTGAAGGAGTATTAACAAGCAAATACCCATCTGATTTAAGAGCTTTATAATAGTTATCAAACACTTTAACATCATCAGTTATATGCTCCATTACATCAACACAAACTATTAAATCAAATTTATCGGTATGTTTTATATTTGTTAGATCTTCAACTTCAAAGTTAACATTGGATATTTTTTGTGAAGAGAAAAATTCACGGCAATCATTAATCCAATCTGTTTTAACATCAACAGAATATATCTCACATGGCTGAAGTTTTTTAGACATAAAATATGTGTACTGTCCATAACCTGAACCAGCATCGAAAATATTCATTTTCTTTTCACCAAAAGTCTTTCTGATTTTTTTCAATTCTCTTCTCACATACCATGAGCGCAGGAACATCAAATCGAGAATCTTATAAAAAATAATTCTAAGAAAGGGATATTTTTTTATTATTCGTGCAAAAATATTTTTTACCGGATCATAGTGCATAAGTTAGATTGACTCCTTAATCTGGCTGATTAAACTCATAACTTTTTCATACACCATGTCAGAAGTAATGGATCCCATACAGGTTATTTCAAAATCACATTTTGGTTTATAACATACTAAACAATCTAAATCAGGAATTATTTTATTTACTCTCCCGTAATCTTCAATTTCTGCATAAGAAGTTGGACCGAATAAACATACTATTTTTTTCTTTAATGCTGTTGCAGCATGCAATGCCATAGTGTCAGAAGTAACAAGCACATCACAAAGATCGAGTAATGAAAAAAATTGCCGGAGTGTATTATCGGTTCCAGTATCAATAACATTCGGAAATTTATTTTTTAGAATTTCATTTCTTTCAACTTCACCTGGACCACCGTATAACAGTATTCCAATTTCTTTATCTACATCAAACTTTTCAATTAATTCAGAGTATCCATGCAAATACCATTGTTTATATTGCCACCGTGTGCCGGCTCCGGTATTTAATCCAACAAGATATTTAAACTTGTTCAGCTTATTTTTTTTGTAAAAACTGTTTTTAAAATCTAATTCGGTTTGATTTAGGTGTAGTTGAATTTCATCCTTTTGATAATCAAGCCCGGCAATTTTATGTATTATTTCCTGATAAGTCTTTTGATTCTTTTTCTTCAGATCATCGAATGCTCCCATTTCAAGCCATTCAACTGCATCATCGTTAACAGGAATAACTTTCCCTTTTTCATCGAGTATGTATCCTTTTTTTGATTTTGCATTACAAATTGATGCAAGTGATGCACTGACTGCTGAAGCATCAGGATGAATTAGCAGATCAAATTTTTCGACTAATAATCTTGCCAGGGTATCGTTGTTCTCAAAGATCAACAGCTCATCAACAAAAAGATTATTGATAAATAATTCCTTGGCATTTTTTCTTGTAATCCAGGTAATATGAGATTTAGGAAATTTCTTTTTTAGTGATGGTAAAATTGAAGTGGTTCGTAAAACATCTCCGGTTGCATCCAGTTTGATAATAAGGATTTTAAAATCAACCGGCTCATAATAATTGCAATCATTACATTTCTTCCCTTCTGTTTTAGAAGGAACACAAGGTTTGTTTCCGGGAAAATGCTTACAATCTGTCTTTAAAATCATTTTTCAGTATCTATAATTATTTTTTCAAATAACTCTGGCAAATTATTAAAAGAATTTTGTGAGACTCTGTTTTTAATATTCTCTTCAAAATTAATCTTTTGTCGCTGTTCAAAAAAGTATTCAACTCCTTCAACCAAATCTTTATGCGAATCCGGTTTTATAACATATCCTGTTTTACCATTATCAACAAATTCAGCAAGCCCGCCGACATCAGTTACTAAAACCGGTTTTAGGAATCCATAAGCAAGATTTAAAATCCCGCTTTGTGTCGCACTTCGATATGGTAAAACCACTAAGTCTGCTGGTTCAAAATATTTAGCAACTTCTTCATTGGATATAAATTTGTTCAGGACTTTTACACTGTCATTAAGTTTAAATGATTTGATTTTGTCCTGATAAAATTTTTCATCATCATAAAACTCACCAACTACAAGCAGCTTGTAAGAATTATCTTTTTTAATAAGTTCTGCCAGTGCATCAATTAATAAATCCAAACCTTTATACTTACGAACGTATCCAAAAAACAAAATCAGTTTAGAATTTTCTTCAAACCCAAAATCCTTTTTTGTACTGGCTGATTTTTTTTTCTCATCAAAATTGTAGCAATCGTAAATGGGTAATTCAGAACGGTAAACTCTTCTTCCTTTTGCGACAAACTGTAAATCATCCTCAACTTTTTCTGATAAGGCAAGAAATGAATTTGCATTTGATAAACCAAGTTTGGTTAGGATTTTATCAACAGCATTTCCTTCGTGCGAAATAACATTTTCAGTAATAAAAAGAATTTTATTTTTATAAAAAGTTTTTATCAAAAAAGAAATTGTAAAATGGCAAAACGAAAAAAAAGGATGCCACCAGTCAAATACTATCAAATCCACATTTTCTTTTTTAATTAATGATGCAACTTTAATCCAGTTAAATGGATTTATTGAATTGACCAGCCTTTTATTAGGAGCTTGTTTAATTGTCTTGCCGCTCTCATCGTATTGAGTTTTACCCGGGAAAAGAAATGAAGGATAAAGTAATTTGTAATTGTAGAGTTTTACATCAAAATTATTTTTTAGAATATCGTATACGTATGAAACAAAAAGTGAGTTTCCTCCTCTGTACGGATATGCGGGACCAATTATTATGATTTTCTTCATTAACAATTTACACAGGATTTATAATTTAATTTTACGATGTGAAAATTACGGAAAGTACCGATATTTATTGGGATTAACTGTCAAGAAATTATTAGTTCCTGTCTTTCACAACATATTCCCTATCATCTTTATTTTGATGAACCATCATTTCACCAAGTAAACCAACCGAGAAAAACTGAACACCAACTATAATCAATAACATACCAAGAAACAGCATTGGTCTGTTGCTCAATGGTCTTCCGCTTATCCACTCAATTGTTAAGTAGCCGTTAACAATTAAACCCACAAAAAATGATAAGGCACCCAAAAATCCAAAAAAGTGCATCGGGCGTTTTACATAACGTCCCACAAAAGTAACAGTAATTAAATCAATAAAACCTTTAAAAAATCTTGAAACTCCAAATTTGGTTTTTCCGTATCTGCGCGGATGATGTTTAACAGGAATTTCTGTTACAGTAAATCCCTGCCACTTTGCTAAAACGGGAATATACCGATGTAACTCTCCATACACATTTAAGTTCTGTACTACTTCTCTTCTGTATGCTTTTAATCCGCAATTAAAATCGTGTATCTTAATTCCGCTTATTAACATTGTTACAAAATTGAAAAATCGGGAAGAATATTTTTTTATAAACGGATCAAATCTTTCTTTCTTCCAGCCGGAACAAAGATCAAATCCTTCATCAAGTTTTTTTAATAGATTTGGAACTTCGTGCGGATCATCCTGAAGATCTGCATCCATAGTAATTATAGCATCGCCTGTTGCTGCTTTAAATCCAACTTGCAGTGCAGCAGATTTACCATAATTTTTTCTAAAACTTATAAATTTTATTCTCGTATCTGTTTTACCCGCATCTTTAATTAATTTCAAAGATGAGTCAGTACTTCCATCATCAACAAAAAGAACTTCATACGGTTTGTTTAGCGGTTTGATGGCTTTTCTGATTTCATTAATCAGTGGTAGAATTGATTCTTCTTCATTTAGAAGCGGAACAATTATAGATATCTTTTGAAAACTGATTCTTGTTGGCGGAGCTTGTTGCTCACCCGTGCTTGCGTGAGGTTTATAATAGCGTTTTTTTGGATAATATCGTCGACCGCCTTTGTGGAATTTATTTTGTGTTTGTCCTGAGTTACTTTTTTCTGTTTGAACGGGTTTATTTTGATCTGTATCTGCCACAAGTACCTTTGTTAATTTACATTCAAAATTAACCGAATAATGGCTTAAAAACAATTAAAGCGATATCTAAGTGAATAATCCAATACAGATTGAAATATTGATCCAAATTGAACTGATTATTACATCACATTGTTTTATTATCAATCTTGACTTTTTTGTATAGATTAAATAGGTTTACATCGCAACAATTAAATGTTTTGCAATAACGGAGATTAAATGAGCACGACTGAAACCCAGAAAATTGAAGAATTAGCAAATAAAGAGTATAAATTCGGATTTGTTACAGATATCGAATCAGATACTCTTCCAAAGGGGTTAAATGAAGATATAATTCGACAACTTTCAGCAAAAAAAGAAGAACCCGAATGGATGACTGAGTGGAGATTAAAAGCTTACCGTCATTGGCTAACTATGGAAGAACCAAAATGGCCAAATGTAACTTTTCCTCCTGTTGATTACCAGGATATATCTTATTACTCAGCTCCAAAGAAAAAACCCGCACTAAAAAGTCTGGATGAAGTTGATCCTGAATTGCTTGAAACATACAAAAAACTTGGGATTTCTTTGGATGAACAAAAAGTGCTGGCAGGAGTTGCAGTTGATGCTGTTTTTGATTCTGTTTCTGTAGCTACAACATTTAAAGGTAAATTAAATGAGATGGGAATTATATTCTGCTCATTCTCAGAAGCAATTCGCGAACATCCTGAATTAGTAAAAAAATATTTAGGCAGCGTTGTTCCCTACACAGATAATTATTATGCATCATTAAACTCGGCAGTTTTCAGCGATGGTTCGTTTGTTTACATTCCTAAAGGTGTAAGATGCCCGATGGAATTATCAACTTATTTTAGAATTAATGCTGCAAACACAGGACAGTTTGAACGTACACTTATAATTGCAGATGATAATGCTTATGTAAGTTATCTTGAAGGCTGTACTGCACCAATGAGAGACGAAAATCAATTGCACGCCGCGGTTGTTGAGTTGGTTGCTTTGGAAAACTCTCAAATAAAATATTCAACTGTTCAGAATTGGTATCCCGGTGATAAATACGGCAAAGGCGGAATTTATAATTTCGTAACTAAACGAGGTGCTTGTCGTGGCACTAATTCAAAAATAAGCTGGACGCAGGTTGAAACCGGCTCTGCAATAACCTGGAAATATCCAAGCTGTATTCTGCAAGGTGATAATTCGATTGGAGAATTTTACTCTGTTGCTGTAACAAATAACTATCAGCAGGCAGATACAGGAACCAAAATGATCCATCTTGGAAAGAATACAAGAAGCACAATAGTT
>DASVGS010000334.1:0-13704 GCA_036379435.1 Ignavibacteriaceae bacterium | reverse complement strand
GTTGTTGTTGGAAGAAGCAACATAGTTGGTAAACCAATTGCAAATATTATGCTTCAAAAAGCAGAAGGAGCAAATTCGATAGTAACAATTGTGCACTCCGCTGCTAAGGATATTTCTTATTTTACAAAGCAAGCCGATATTTTGATAGCTGCTATTGGTAAAGCAGAAATGATTAAGGCAGATATGGTTAAAGATGGAGTTGTAGTAATTGATGTTGGAATAAACCGGATTGATGATCCAACAAAAACTAAAGGTTATAGAATTGTTGGTGATGTTGATTTTGAAAATGTTTCTAAAAAAGCTTCATACATTACGCCGGTGCCGGGAGGAGTTGGACCAATGACTATTGCTATGCTGCTTAGTAATACTTTTAAAGCTTATAAATTATATGGTGAATAAATGAGTTGGAAAGAATTAGTTACAGAGTCTAATGTTAAAAAAGTCTTATCAGAATTTTTTGAGTATGATAAGAAAAAAGAAATCACTAAAGTAAAATTATCAGCTCAAGAATTAGCAGGAAAGATTGACCACACTTTACTTAAACCAGAAGCAACGCTTAATGAAGTTAAACAGCTTTGTGAAGAAGCAGTAAAGTTTGGATTTGCATCTGTTTGTGTTAATCCATCAAATGTTTCTTTATGTTTCGAATTGATTAAATCATCGAATGTAAAAGTTTGCACTGTAATTGGATTTCCTTTAGGTGCAACCACAACCCAATCAAAATTTCTTGAAGCGGAAGAAGCAATAAAAAATGGGGCGGAAGAAATTGATATGGTTATTAATATCGGAAAACTTAAAGATAAAGATTATGAATTTGTCTTAAATGATATTAAATCCATTGCCGATTTATCCAGAAAACATCTTTGTATTTCAAAAGTTATTTTAGAAACCTGTTTACTCTCAGATGAAGAGAAAGTGATCGCTTGTTTATTATCTAAAGAAGCAGGCGTTAATTTTGTAAAAACATCCACTGGATTTTCAAAGGGAGGTGCTACAGTTAAAGATGTATCATTAATGAAGTTTGTAGTTGGTGATAAATTAAATGTAAAAGCTTCCGGCGGTATACGTTCTTATGAAGATGCAATTGCCATGATCAATGCGGGAGCAGCAAGGTTAGGTGCGAGCGCCGGAGTAAAGATTATTGATGGTCAACAATCTGAAAGCAGCTATTAATTAATGGTAATTGATCTGATAATTACAGAAACTAATGATGGATATACTGCTGAGGTTCCATCTTTAAAAGGATGTGAAAGCTGGGCACACGATGAAGAAACCGTTATCGAAAAAATTATTGAATTGGCCTCATTCTATTTGAGATTATCTGCTAAAGAAATTAAAATGGATAGGGCACGCAGAGAGGGAAACAAAACTATTTATAAATTAATTTTCCATAAGTAATTCTTGTGAGAAATACTAAAACAGAAAAAAGACTTGAAAAAATTACCCGGGTAATTAATTCCAGCCAGCATTCTTTAACAGTAGTAATGGAAAATATTCATGATCCGCATAATGTTTCAGCAATATTTAGAACTTGTGATGCGGTTGGAATACCTAAAGTAAATTTAATTTACAACTTTGAATCATTTCCACGAATTGGTAAAAAATCTTCTGCTTCAGCTTTCAAATGGGTTGATAAAGAAAAATATAAATCGGTGGAGGAATGTTATGCTGCTTTGCGAAGTGACGGATTTAAAATATTTGCATCCTCATTATCCGAAAACTCAAAAAATTTATATAATCTGGATTTGACACAAAAAGTTGCAATTGTAGTTGGTAATGAGCACCG
The DNA here is from genome assembly GCA_036379435.1 of Ignavibacteriaceae bacterium. GTDB lineage: Bacteria > Bacteroidota > Ignavibacteria > Ignavibacteriales > Ignavibacteriaceae > IGN3. The sequence goes on along the minus strand of DASVGS010000334.1, from coordinate 11,918 downwards.
TGGAGTTTCTGAAGACTCGGCAAAATTAGCTGATGAAGTTTTTCTTATCCCGCAATTTGGGATGGTGCAAAGCTTAAATGTTTCTGTTGCAACAGCAGTAATACTTTATGAAGCAATGAGACAGCGAATTAAAAAAGGGAAGTATAAAAAAAGCGAGATTGATGAAAAAACAATCGATAAATTAATTGATAGCTGGTGTGAGAAATAGTTGAAGAAAAAATTTGAGAAAATAAATAATGTAAACGGTGAACTAAGTTTATCAGGTGATAAATCAATTTCTCATCGTGCTGTGATTTTTTCTTCAATGGCGCAGGGTACTTCAGTAATTAAAAATTTATCTCAAGGTGAAGATGTAAAATCGACTATTAAAATTTTGCAGCAGTTAGGTGCAAAATTAAATGAAAAAGAAGATCATATTATTATTGAAGGATGTGGATTTAAAGGATTTAAAAAATCAGTTGAGGATTTGGATTGTGGAAATTCAGGAACCTCAGCAAGATTAATTGCAGGATTATTATCAGCACAGAGTTTTGACTCAACTTTAATTGGAGATGAATCACTTTCCAAGCGACCAATGCAAAGGATAATTGAGCCGTTATCTAAAATGGGTACTCAATTTAGTCTAACAGAAAATTCAACTCTACCATTAACTATTATTCCAAAAGCAGAAATAATTCCGATAAATTATGAGATGCCAGTTGCAAGTGCACAAGTAAAAAGTGCTGTATTAATTGCGGGATTACATTCTGAAAGTGAAACTAACATAATTGAATCGGTTCAAACAAGAAATCATACTGAAAAGATGCTGGGATTACCTGTAAAATTTGAGAACGAGAAAATCATTTCAACTGCTTCTAAAAAGTATTATCCAGGCCCGACTGAATATTTTATACCCGGAGATATTTCAACATCAGCTTTTCATATTGTACTCACACTTTTAAGTTCAAATTCTGAATTAATGATTAGAAACGTTTCACTAAATCCAACAAGAACCGGATTTATTGATGTGCTAAGACAAATGGGAGCCAATATTTATTTTGAAGATATAAGATCTTCAAGTAATGAAGAATATGGAAATGTTATTGTGAAATCTTCTTCATTAAAAAATATATCAATTGATTCACAGATTATCCCAAACATAATTGATGAAATACCAATTTTAGCAATTGCCGGAATATTTGCAGAAGGTGATTTTTTTGTTGAAGATGTAACAGAACTTAGAGTTAAAGAATCTGATAGGATAAATAGTATTTGTTCAAACTTAAAGCAATTGGGCTTACAAGTTGAAGAGATGCAAAACGGATTTTCAATCAGTGGATCTATTAATAAATTAAACCCGATATTCGAAAGTTATAATGATCACAGAATTGCAATGTCTTTTGCAGTGTTGAGTATGCTATTAGAAAATGGTGGAGAAGTAAACGGTTTTGAATGCGTCAATATTTCAAATCCAAAGTTTGTAAAGCAAATACAACAAATCACTATTTAATTAATCCCAAAGTTTACCGGAATTCCGAACCTGTTAATGTACCTATTAAATATTTATAGAGAGATGATCTGATGTTCAAATTCATTGACTGAAATATCATCATAAATTCTGCGTATAAAATCCTTACCATACTTATTATAGAAGTAAGTAAAGTTAATTTCTCTTTCCTGCAGATTCTCCAACGGGTAAAGTAAATTTGATAATCTTGTTAATTGCCTTATAGTAGTTTCGTGTTTTGTTTCCTGTGCTTTAATCGCTTTTGATCGCAGTTCCATTATGGATGATAATATTTTCTCTTTATATCGTCCGCTGGAATCAACCAAAGTTTTATCAATAGCAAAAAGATTTTCTTTTATTTTATCAAATATCAGTTCAATATCTTTTGCAGCATCTTCAAAAGTTCGTTCTATAGTGTTTTCCGATAATCCAGCGATTACTTTTTCCTTTAGTTCATCCAATCCAAGAAAAATATCATTTAACGATAAATCATATTTATCTAAACCGGATGAAACATTTTTTTCAAGGATAGTAAGTGAAGATCTTGGGAATACTACCGGTGTTTCGATACTGTAAAAGTCATACAAAGGTGTTACCTGAGCAAAATATGAGATTTCGCTTGGCCCGCCAATATAAAAACCTGTTGGTAATAAAAAATCCTGACAGATTGGTCGAAGCAAAACATTAGGGCTGAATCTTTCAGGTGCATTATCAATTTCTAAAAGTATTTCATCTTTAGTAAACTGTTTACGTTTTCTTCGCAATTTAAAAACTTCTTCAACAGGCTCGATTGAGTATCGTCCCTCATCGGTATGATAAAACAAATTAACAGGTTTAACTTTTACCTGAGCATGATAAATTTCTTCTAATCTTGCGCTAACCTGAATTAATTTTTGAGTATGCTGTGCAAAATCATTAATCTCTTTTTTAAAAATTGGTTTTAGTAATGATTTTACTTGTGGATCCTGCGGATCAAAAATTATCAGTCCGAATTCATCAAACAGCCAATAAATAAGTTCTTTAAAACTTTGTTTGAATGTTTTACCAGTTTTGTAACATTCTTTTAATTTTCCAACCAATTCACTTTTAAAGTCAGTATCTCTCAGACTACTTTCAAATTGATTAAAAAATTCATCCAATCCGTTATCAAAAACTATATGTCCTATACTTTGCTTTGCGTCATCATCTTCTATCTCGTTTTTATATCCAATATTTATTACCTGATTTTCATTATCAAATAGATTTATGGAGCGTACTTCATTAAAATCATGATCATCACCTTCCAGCCAAAAGACGGGAACAAATTTAAAATCATCATATCTTTCAGTTAATTGATTTGCTAACCGGATTGCGGTAAGTATTTTGTAAATGGTATATAATGGCCCGCCAAATATTCCTAACTGCTGACCAGTAACTACAGCAATTGTATTCTCCTTTTCAATTAAATCGATGTTTCTGAGCGTTTTGTTTGAGGGATTTAATAAAGTAGAGTATTGTTCTTTTATGATTGATGATAAATTTAATTCTCTGTCTTTTCTGGACTTAAGGATGTTTTTAAATATTTGCACATAGTTTTCTTTGTTTCGGAAATCATGTTTATAGAATTCCATCACATTCTCAAATTCATATAAATAATCGAGAAATAAATTTTGGTTCTTAGGAATATCGCTGAAATTTATAAACATTCTTACCTCAAATGTTGAAAAGGAATAAGCAAAAGTAAGAAAAAGCCATCTTCATCACAATATTGATAAATTGTACTATACTGCCAATATCAATTATAAGTAAATGGAAATTGGAGTTATCACGATTAAATCTTTTACTATTTAATTATGTTACTTATCTTCACAACTAAAATTTAAGAGCAAATTGGAAATAAATTTTTTTAAATATTTCACGTTTAAAAGAGCCGTTAACATTTTTAAAATTGTAAGTTCATTTACACTGTCACGGTTATTAAGAAAACCTATTGTTTGGGGAATGCCAATATCATTTTCTATCGAACCGACAAATCATTGTAACCTTAAATGCCCTGAATGTCCTTCAGGTTTGGGAATTTTAACCCGTCCGCTCGGCTTATTAAATTTTAATGATTTTAAAAACTGGATCGATCAGATTAAGGATACGGGATTTTATGTACAACTGTTTTTTCAGGGAGAGCCATATATCAATAAGCATTTACCTGAAATGATCAAGTATGCACAACTAAATAATGTTTATGTATCAATTAGTACCAACGGACATTTTGTAAATAAAAAAAATGTAGATCTAGTTTTGGAGAATGCGCCTGATAAAATTATTTACTCAGTAGATGGACTTGATGAAGAGAGCTATCAGAAATACAGGGTAGGTGGTACATTTAAGCAGGCAGATGAAGGTTTAAGATGCCTGATTAACCGAAAACGTGAATTGAAGAAAAAGAAACCTTATGTAGAATTCCAATTTATTGTGATGCAACAAAATGAGCATCAACTTGATGAAGTTAAAAAGTATTGTGATGATGTTGGAGTGGATAAACTTGTCTTTAAAACTATGCAAATTTCATCTTATGAAAATGCATTAAAATTTCTCCCAAAAAATCCACAGTACAGAAGGTACCTGGTTAAAGATGGTCAATTTTCCATAAAGAATAATTTAAAGAATCATTGTTTTGCTTTATGGCGTACTTCTGTAATTACATGGGATGGGAAAGTAGTGCCTTGCTGTTTTGATAAGGACGCAGAATATACACTTGGAGTACTAAATGGTAAAAGATTTTCCGATATTTGGGTGTCGGAGGAATATCAAAAATTCAGGAGTTTAGTACTTGCTGATAGAAAAAAAATTAATATGTGTACAAATTGTACGGAAGGTTTGAAAATTAATATCCTTGAAATAGAACAATAAAAATGTCAGTGCAAGAATTAAAAAATTATGTGGATCAAAATACTTTTATAAAAAATTATAAAAGTACTATCGTAATTTTTGCAAAAGTTTTTATTGCCATTGGATTATTAGTCTATTTAATATTCACCGTTGATATTGATAAAATTCTAAACGCTATCCAGAATGCAAATCTTTATTTTATTACAGCCGCAGCATTACTCAGTATAATTAATATTTATTTGCAATTTTATAAATGGAAAATTACTGCAAGAGTAATCTTGCAAGAAAATCATAATTCAAAAATTTGGCTCTCACTCTTTTATGGATTTTCTGCAGGTATATTTACACCTGCAAGAATAGGAGAGTATTTTGGGCGGGCTCTTGTATTTAAAAATCATTCCATATTACGTGTTACACTTGCAACATTAGTTGATAAAATATTTTTATTAATAATAGTGGCATTTTTAGGTGCCATTTCAAGTATCATTTTTCTGCATAACTATTATCATGTAACAAATTACTTAACCGCAGGATTATTTATTATTCTTTTTGTATTGTTTTACTTCCTTTTGCTCCTGATGTTTAACGATAAATTTTCGGATAATATTCTGTTCACTAAGATGCGAAACTCAATAAAACTGCATTGGCTATTTGAAAAAATAAAGATTTTCAGAAAGCTCGATAAAAAGTATGCAACTAAAATGTTTGTTATCTCAGGATTATTTTATTTATGTTTTCTACTTCAATACGCGTTGCTGGTCGCGGCATTTTCAAATCACGATCAGTTCATAAATTACTTTTGGGCTGGTAATCTAATGATGTTTGCAAAGACTATAATTCCCCCGGTTTCATTGGGAGAACTGGGAATTAGAGAAGGTGCATCAGTATTTTTTATTACACAATTTGGAGAATCCGCATCAGTTGGATTTAATGCCTCTATATTCCTTTTTTTTATAAATGTACTAATTCCATCTTTAATCGGATTAGCTTTGCTGCTTAAAAAAAGTAATGATTGAAAATATTATTCTTACAGTTTTTCTTCTTCTCTCATTTTATTATGCTTTTTTTCTTATCAAAATTTATCTGGGATTGAAAAAACTACCGCAGTCTTTTAATAATGATTTACCATCAGAATTTATTTCCATAATTGTTCCATTTAGAAATGAAGCTAAAAATATTTTAAATACGCTTAATAATCTTTCAAGCCAAAATTATCCACTGGATAAATACGAAATAATTTTTGTAAACGATTCATCCACAGATAATTCATTACTCCTGCTGGAGAAAGCAATTAAGAAAGAAAATGTTTTTGTTTATTCCGTTCCGGATGATTATTCAATAAATGCTCACAAAAAAAGAGCGATCAGATTCGGGATAGAAAAATCCAATGGAGAAATAATTGTTACAACAGATGCTGATTGTATTCATTCACGTAATTGGCTTAAAAATCTTTTGAAATTTATGGATGAAAAAACCGGGTTTATCTCAGGTCCGGTTGAATTCAAGCAGGAAGCAAATTATTTTGGAAAAATGCAAAAGATTGAATTTGCCGGTTTAGTAATTACAGGCGCAGGATTAATCGGGGCAGGTAATCCTATAATTTGTAATGCTGCAAATATAGCTTATCGTAAAAAAGTGTTTAATGAAGTTGGAGGATTCACATATCAGATGAATTTATCTTCGGGGGATGATGAATTACTTATGCAAAAGATTCATCGTGATACCGATTATGAGATAAGATTTGCGCTGGATAAAAATGCGATTGTATTAACGGAACCAAATTTAACTTTAAAGGATTTTTACAATCAACGTAAGCGTTGGGCAAGTAAGGGACTTTTTTATGGTGATAATTTACTTCTCGTAAAACTGATAACTATATTTTTATTTTATCTCTCTTTAGTAATACAGCCGCTGCTTGGATTAATCCTTTCAGCAAAATTCTTTTTAACATTTATAGCTTCAATTTTAATAAAAATATTTTTTGAATATTTAGTTCTCAGAAAAGGTATTAGATTATTATTTGATCCTATTATATTGAGACCATTCATTATCACTGAAATTTTTCAAATTCCATATATTCTTGTGTCAGGATTTATGGGAATTTTTGGAAATTTTGTTTGGAAAGATCGAAAAATTAAACGATAAACCAATTCCACTATCATCAGAAATACAATACTGTGTACTTAAGTATACAACCTTTATAATTTTATCTCATTTTAAGCTTAAAATAATAACTTTTCAATGGCACAATGCTTGGCTAATAGAAGCAAGACACAAAGGAGTTAGTCATGAAAAAGTTAATAATCATAGCAGTCTTAATAGTTTTCGGTCTATCAGCAAATGCTGATGCAAACACAAACTATGCAAAAAGAGTTGGAGGATATTTTTATACTTCACTCTCACCATACGGAACCTGGATTGAAATAGGTTTCGGTACGCCGGTTTGGCGTCCTACACATATGAAAAGAAACTGGTCACCTTATTCTATGGGACAATGGATTTATACCGATTACGGATGGTACTGGAATTCATTTGAACCTTTTGGAGAAGTTGTATATCATTATGGAAGATGGTACTATGATGATTACTACGGCTGGATTTGGATTCCTGATTACGAATGGGCACCAGCCTGGGTAGATTGGAGATATGATGACGATTATATCGGTTGGGCGCCTTTATCTCCTTATGCTCTGTTCTCCATAAATATTGGTATACACTATACATATGATTATTACGTTCCTTATACTTATTGGAATTTCGTTAAGTACAATCATTTCTGTGATAATAATGTATATAAGTACTACGTAGCTCCTAAGTATAAGTACAGAGTTCATAGCAGAACGAAGGTAAGAACCAACTACTCTTATTATGATGGAAGAGTTAGAAATAATGGAGTTGATTTTGATAGAATCAGAGATAGAAGTGGAAGAACTATAGAAAAAAGAAATATCGTTACGGTTAATGATCCTAGAGAATTGACAAAGGAGAGAGAAGTAAATAATAGAAATAAAGAAATCAGAACTTACATTGCCAATAGGGATGATATATCCCGTGACAATTTAAGAGATGTGAAAATTGAAAGAACTGAAAGAAAAACCTCTCTTAATCTTGATAAAGTTGAGCTGGGACGTGATAGGACGATTGATAGAAATGATACCCGAAAAACAGATGATACCAGAAAAGTAGAAACAAGAGAAAATGGCAGAAATTTGAATACTCGTGAAAATGTTAATGACACAAAAAGATTAGATAATAATATCAATCGTAATAAGATCGAAAACGATAGAAAATTACAGGAAAGACAAGAAATCGAAAAACGAAACTCTGAAATCGAAAAACGTAATAATGAACAGATTAAAAGGAATGAAGAACTGAAGCGTAACGAACAAATAAAAAGAAACGAAGAGCAAAAACGTAATGAACAGATCAAGAGAAACGAACAAATTGAGATTCAGAGAAAAACTAATGAACAGATTCAAAAGAGAAATGAAGTAACTAATCAAACACGTGAACTAAATAATCAGAGAACTGTTCAGCAACGACAGGAAACTAAAAAAGTTGAAGAGAGAATTCAGAGCTCAAATACAAATAGAAACACTGAAGTAAAAAGAAATACTTCAAATAACCAGACAGATAAGAGACAAAATTCTCGAAGTAATGATCAAAATAATAGATCGCGTACAAGATAACCTCAATTCAACACTCTCCCAAGAAGTAAGCGGTCCCGATAATTTCGGGATCGCTTTTTTGTTTTAATCCATAATTAGAATAATTTTAAATAAAAATTTATGTAAAGTATGAAAGACAAATCATCTATCCTTTTCTATATACTGGGTTCTTTTTTTATTGCCAACGCAATACTTGCTGAATTTATTGGTGTTAAAATATTTTCACTTGAATCTACCTTTGGATTAAAACCATTAAATCTTACCATTTTGGGAATTGAAAATCTTTCATTTAATCTTACAGCAGGAGTTGTTCTTTGGCCAATCGTATTTGTAATGACAGATATAATAAATGAATATTATGGCAGGAAAGGAGTAAAGTTTCTTTCTTTTACAGCAGCAATATTAATCGCTTATGCATTCTTAATGGTTTTCTTTGCAATGAATTTATCTCCGGCGTCATTTTGGGTTGAAAGAGTTACTCCATTTGGTAAAGTAAATATGCATCTTGCATTCAATACAATTTTTGGCCAGGGACTTTGGATAATTATAGGTTCTCTTACAGCGTTTTTAGTCGGACAATTAGTTGATGTTACAGTTTTCCATTATTTCAAATCATTTACGGGTTCATCCAAAATATGGCTTCGGGCAACGGGTTCAACTTTAGTTTCTCAGTTAGTTGATAGCTTTGTTGTTTTATTTATTGCCTTTTACATTGGTGCTGGTTGGGATTTAAAACTTGTTTTAGTAATTGGACTTGTAAACTATATCTATAAATTTATCATAGCTATAATTGTTACACCAGCTCTCTACATTCTACACTCCTTAATCGATAAATATTTAGGTAAAGAACTTTCAGAACAACTGCAAAAAGAGGCAATGAATAAATAGGATTTTTATTAAATAATCATCAAACTTTTGTGTAGCACAACAATTAAAATTTTCTTAATTTTAAAACAACAAATATTAGTAATATTAATTTTTACTAATTAATTCACGCGTCCTTTTTTCGCAAATTTGATGAATATTTTGATCCATTTAGCGCCATTTACAGGAAGAAATAAACAGATAACCAATCTTAAGTTATCCGGATATTATTTATTAAATACGCTCTTACTCTCCTCAAATCCACTCAATAGAAACAAACAAGTAATTAACCAGTTTTTAAATTATCAATTATCCTTCTATAAAGGAGTCAATAATGAAAATGACTAAAGAAGATGCTCTGTATTACCATAGCAGTGAACGCAAAGGTAAAATAGAAGTAATAGCAACTAAACCATGTTTAACTGCCAGAGATCTATCAATGGCATACACTCCCGGAGTAGCTGAACCTTGCCGGGAAATCCATAACAATGTTGAGGATGTGTATAAATACACAGCCAAAGGAAACCTGGTTGCTGTACTCTCAAACGGTACTGCAGTTTTAGGACTTGGAGATATCGGACCTGAAGCCGGTAAACCTGTTATGGAAGGGAAAGGAGTTCTTTTTAAAAGATTTGCTGATATAGATGTTTTTGATATCGAAGTTAATTCACACGATCCAAAAGAAATTATCAGAGCAACTCAGATGTTGGAACCGACTTTTGGTGGAATTAATCTTGAAGATATAAAAGCACCTGAATGCTTTGAGATTGAGGAAACACTTAAAGCAACTATGAATATTCCTGTTTTTCATGACGATCAACATGGAACTGCAATTATTTCTTGTGCAGCATTGATAAACGCTGTTGAAGTTGCAGGAAAGCAATTAGATAAAGTAAGAATAATTGTAAATGGAGCAGGAGCCTCTGCAATTTCTTGTTGTAAACATTATGTACGTGCCGGAGTAAAAAAAGAAAATATTTATATGTTCGACTCTAAAGGATGCATTACAAAGGATAGAAAAGACTTAAATAAATACAAAGATGGATTTGCTCAGGAAAAAGGATTTGCATCATTAGAAGCTGCGTTTAAAGACGCAGATGTTTTTATTGGACTTTCAATTGGCAACGTTGTAAAAAAAGAATGGGTTAAAACGATGGCCCCGAATCCGATAATATTTGCGATGGCAAATCCTGATCCGGAAATAATGTATGATGATGCTGTATCTGTTAGAAAAGATTTGATTATGGCAACCGGACGTAGCGATTTTCCTAACCAGGTAAACAATGTATTAGGATTCCCTTTTATTTTTCGCGGAGCTTTAGATGTTAGAGCAACCAGTATAAATGATGAAATGAAAATGGCTGCCACTTTAGCACTTGCAAAATTAGCAAAAGAAAAAGTTCCTGAAATGGTGATGAAAGCTTACGGTGGCGAAGAGTTTGAATTCGGAAGAGAGTATATAATTCCAAAACCATTTGATCCCAGAGTTTTATGGTACGTGGCTCCTGCAGTTGCAAAAGCGGCAATTGAAACGGGTGTTGCTAAAATTAAGGAAATGGATTGGGTTGCTTATGAAGAAAAATTAAAAGAAAGATTAGGTTTATCAAAAGAGATTATCAGGGTGATGATTCACAAGGCAATGAAGCACCCTAAAAAAGTAGTTTATCCTGAAGGTGAAGAAGAAAATATTATTCGTGCTGCTCACGCCGTATATAGTGATGGAGTCGCTACTCCAATTTTGTTAGGCAATGAAAAGACCATTAAAAGTGAAATAGAAAGAATAGGTTTTGATGTTAATGAGTTCCAGATAGTCGATCCTGAAAACAGCGATAAACTGGCAAATTATACAGAAGCATTTTTTAAGAAGAGACAACGAAAAGGTGCAACCATCTGGGATGCAAAAAAATTGATGCATTCACCAAACTATTTTGGTTCTATGATGGTTGAATTAGGTGAGGCAGATGCTTTAATTAGCGGATATACAACAAGTTATCCAAATACAATTAAGCCTGCTCTACAGTGTATCGGAGTTAAAGAAGGATTTAAAATTGTTTCAGGAATGTATATCGTTATTGCAAAAAAGGAAACTTACTTTTTTGCAGATTGTACGGTAAATGTAAATCCTACTGCTGAACAATTAGCTGAAATTGCGATATCTGCTGCTGAAACAGTTAAAGCTTTTGATGTTGTTCCTAAAATTGCAATGCTTTCATTCAGTAACTTTGGCAGTGCAGAATATCCTGAATCTCTAAAAGTTAAGAATGCTGTTCAACTAGTAAAATCTAAAAAACCCGAACTGATAATTGATGGTGAAATGCAGGCAGATACTGCAGTTGTTCCTGAAATATTAGATAAAACTTTTCCTTTTACACAAATAAAGGGCGGAGCAAATGTTCTTGTATTTCCTGATCTGAATTCAGCCAATATAGCTTATAAACTTATGGCAAGAATCGGACAGGCGACTGTAATTGGACCAATTCTTATGGGAATGAGAAAACCTGTTCATGTTTTACAACGAGATGCAACAGTTGATGATATTTATAACATGACTGCAATAGCTGTAGTTGAAGTAAACCAAAATAAATCTAAATAATAATGTTATAATTTGATAAATGAAGTTGAAGGATGTAGATGTACAAAATAGTTAATGCAGAATTTCTTGCAGATAATATTAAAAGATTCGTTATTGAGGCGCCAAAAATTGCAGCTAAACGTAAAGCCGGACAGTTTGTAATTATTAGATTAAAAGATGATGGTGAGAGAATCCCTCTCACCATCGCTGATTCTGATATCGAGAATGGAACAATTACTATTATCGTACAGGGAATTGGAAAAACAACTAAAGAACTAAATACATTTACTTCCGGAGATTTTATTTTAGATGTAGTTGGACCTTTGGGCAAAGCATCTCATATAGAAAATTTTGGAACTGCAGTAAGTATTGGCGGTGGTGTTGGAACTGCAATTGCATATCCTACCGCTGTTGCTCTTAAAAATGCAGGCAATCACACAATCGCTATTATTGGAGGAAGAAC
>DASVGS010000333.1:0-5761 GCA_036379435.1 Ignavibacteriaceae bacterium | reverse complement strand
TGATTGGATTTATTCCTTTTTTGATCGTTAACTATTTTCTCACTTCGATTCCCGTAGTTACTTATAACGAAGAAGCATTTAGCGGTAAAAGATTTATAACTATTCCTTATGAAGATTTTCTTTACTCCTTCTCAATGATTTCCTGGTGGATACTTTTTTATGATTTAGCTAAAAGGAAAAAGAAGTGAAAAAGAAAATCTGTGTTATTGGTGCCGGACTTGGTGGACTATCCACAGCAATAAGACTTGCCAATAAAGGATTTGAAATAGACTTGTACGAACAAAATTCTTTAACCGGCGGCAAAGCATCTGAGTTAAGAGTTGATGGATTTCGGTTTGATACTGGTCCATCATTGCTTACAATGCCATTTGTTATTGAGGAATTATTCCATGATTCATCTGAGAATATTGATGAATACATAAAACTTCTGCCTCTTAATATAATTTGTAAATATTTTTACCCCGATAAAACAGTTATTAATGCCTATGCGGATGCCAATAAATTTGGAAAAGAAATTGAAGAAAAAACAGACGACACTTCTGAAGCCCTTAAACTCTATTTAAAGTACTGCGAAAACATATATACACTTACAAAGGATTTATTTCTCTATAACAGTCCATCAAAATTATCTACCTATTTAAATACGTCAGCTTTTAGAGCATTAATAAATCTTAAAAAGATTGATCCATTTAGAACAATGCATAAGGCTAATTCTAAATATTTTAAAGATCCAAAACTTGTTCAATTGTTTGATCGCTATGCAACGTACAATGGATCTGATCCATATAAGTCCCCTGCTACGTTAAATATTATTCCACATGTTGAATATAATTTGGGAAGTTATATTCCGGTTGGCGGTATTTATTCGATATCAAAAGCATTGACAAGTTTAGCAGAGAAAAAAGGAGTAAATATTTCCTCAAACAAAAAAGTAAATAACATTGTTGTTGAAAATAAATCTGTTACCGGGATAAAAATTGATAATACGTTTTATAAATATGATGCCGTAATATCCAACGTTGATGTTAATTATACTTTTAATAATTTAATCAGCGGCATCAGCAATAAGGAATCAAAAAGATACAGAAAACTTCAACCATCATTTTCCGGATTAGTTTTTTATTGGGGTATTAAAAAAGAATTTCCCGCACTGGAAACACACAATATTTTGTTTTCATCTGATTACAAGCGTGAGTTTGATTATCTGTTTAATGATAAAGTGATCTTTGAAGACCCAACCATTTATATTTATATTTCATCAAAGTTGAATAAGAATGATGCCCCGGCAGGAAAAGAAAATTGGTTTGTAATGATCAATGCCCCATATATTCATGATCAAGACTGGGATAAAGAAGTTAAATCCGCCAGAAATAATGTTATTAATAAAATAAATAAATCTTTTAATACTAATATTGAAGAATTTATAGAAACTGAAAAAATCATGACTCCAGTTGATATTCAAAACAAAACAGGCAGTTACCTTGGCAGCATTTATGGTATTTCTTCCAATGATAAATTTTCAGCTTTTATGAGGCAATCAAATAAATCAAAGACAATAAATAATTTATACTTCTGTGGTGGAAGTGCGCATCCCGGTGGAGGTATTCCACTGGTAATTTTATCTGGAAAAATTGCTGCAGAAATAATTGAGAGTGAATTTTCAATATGATCCGGGCTGATCACAAAAAGTGGGCATCGTTTGTATTTGAAATTTATCTTAAAACAATATTTAAAAAATCTTTTTTTGATTTTAGAATAATTAATGCTCTGCCGGAGTTGGACAAAGCAAAAAGTTTAATAATCACTCCAAATCATTTTTCCTGGTGGGATGGTTTTTTTATTTACCATGTTAACAGGAAAATACTTGGTCGTAATTTTTACGTCTTAATGCTCGAAGAGCAATTAAAAAGATATTGGTTTTTTAAAAAGCTTGGTAGTTATTCAATCGATTTAAATGATAATCGAAAAATGATTACATCTTTAAAGTATACTATGGATTTACTTTTATATCCGGAGAGTATGATAACTATTTATCCACAGGGAGAAATTCAACCCTACGAGCAAAGGCCTATAAACTTTAAAGAGGGAATTAATTTTCTTGCACAGAAAAGTAAAATTGATTTTCAGATTATGCCAATTGCTTTTAAAATCCATTACACGAATCAAAAATTACCCATTATATATGCACAATTTGGAAAATTATTAAATTCAAAAGATGTTGCACATAATCCAATGTTATTTAAGGATGAGTTTATAAATAATCTGGATCGAATTAACTCAGAATATTCTATATCAAACTATAAGAGTATTTTATAAACAATGTTTATACTATTAATTATATCGTTAAGTGTCTTTGCTGCTATCTCTATTTACAATTTTTTCACTGCTCCTGTATTAAAGAAATCTATACTCAATCCAACCGGTGATAAGCTTGTATCGGTTTTAATTCCTGCAAGAAACGAAGAAAAAAATATTGAAAAATGTTTGAATGCATTACTGAGACAGGATTATCCGAATAAAGAAATACTAGTACTTGACGATAATTCCACTGATAGTACTTATAATCTTGCTTCATCTTTTATTAGTGATGACCTAAAGGTTTTTGCAGGAAAAAAACTTTCATCCGATTGGCTAGGTAAAAATTGGGCCTGCATGCAGTTAGCGGAACAAGCTAAAGGTGATTATTTACTTTTCATGGATGCAGATGTTGAACTTAAACCGGATGCTGTTTCATCAGCTATTCAGGATTTTGAGAAATCTAATGTAACATTGCTTTCAATTTTTCCCACACAAATAATTAAATCATTCGGAGAATATTTAATTGTTCCACTTATGAATTGGATGCTTTTAACTTTTCTTCCATTAGTATTGGTATACACTTCAAAAAGTAAGCACTTTGTAGCGGCAAATGGACAATTTATGCTTTGGAAAAAAGCCGATTATTTTATTCTTGGTGGACATGAAATGGTAAAGCATAAAATTGTTGAAGACATGGAACTTGCCAGGCTTACGAAACAAAATAAATTGCGCGTAAAAACAATGCTGGGAGGTAAATTGGTTTATTGCCGAATGTATGAATCATTTAACCAGGCATATAACGGTTTTACAAAAAACTTTTTTGCCGGATTTTCACTTTCGCCATTTTTATTTATAGCAATTATAACTTTCCTTTTTATTGTTTCTATATCGCCGCTTTTATTTTTAAAGCAACCGCTTTACTTCTTTATTTTAATTGCACTTATTTTTATGGCAAGAGTTAGTGTATCCATTACAAGCAATCAGAACTGGATTTATAATATTCTATTGCATCCAATACAAATGCTTTTAATGTTTTGGATTGGGATGGTTTCGGTAATAAGCTACAAATCAAACAGATTAACATGGAAGCAAAGAAAATTATAGGATCAAAAAAAGAAATTGTATTTCTTTACATTATATTCCTTGTAGGAATTGTTGGCCATCTTTACGGACCTTTGCAAAAACTAATGATTTTATTAACTCCAGTAACATTACTTATTACCGGAGTTATTGTTTTAGTTTATTCATACCAAAACTCTGCAAACAAATTTTTAATATGGTCTGCTTTAACTTACATCATTACCTTTATCCTTGAAGTAATTGGAGTTAAAACCGGTTTAATATTTGGCGAGTATAGTTATGGTTCAACGTTAGGAATAAAATTACTTGAAGTACCAGTCATAATTGGTTTCAACTGGGTTTTTGTAATTCTTGGATCAATTTCAATTGCAAGATTAATAACAGGTAATATTTTTCTATCAGCCATAATATCAGCTGTTATAGCATCATTATTTGATCTTATACTCGAACCTGTTGCTATTAGATTAGATTATTGGTCGTGGTCAGCCGGAATTATACCATTACAGAATTATTTTGCATGGTTTGTTATCGCTTTAGTCTCTGCCTTTGGATTCAGTTATTTTAATGTAAAGATAATTTCTAAAATATCTTTACATTATATATTAATTCAATTTGTATTTTTTGTTACACTACTAATTTTTTATTGATGAGTTTATATGGGAATGTTTATTTCATTTATAATAATTGACCTTTGGACTTCACACCTGTTTTATTCTTTAACTTATGTAACTATTGATTTTACAAATCCTGTTTTGTATTTACACATTTTATTGCAAGGATATCTTTATACGGGTTTATTCATTACAGCACATGATGCCATGCATGGAACTGTATCAAGAAATAGATATGTAAATAAAACTATCGGTACAATATCAACGCTACTATTTGCCGGATTATCATATAATAAGCTAATTAAAAATCACTTTAAGCATCATAAAAATCCTGGCGAGGAATCTGATCCTGATTTTTACACCAAATCTCAAAACTTTTTTATTTGGTGGAGTATTTTTCTTTGGCGGTATACAACAATAACGCAATTGCTAATTATGGCTGTAGCATTTAATGTTTTAAAAATCTGGTTTGATGAAAACTCAATATTATTATTTTGGGTAGTTCCGGCTTTTATTGGTACGTTTCAATTATTTTTTTTTGGAACATACCTGCCGCACAAATATCCGCACACCCATGAAATGCAGCCTCACAAAGCACGTACACAAAAACGTAATCATTTATGGGCTATGATATCCTGTTACTTTTTTGGATATCATTTTGAACATCATGAATCACCCAAAACACCGTGGTGGAAATTATACAAAATCAAGAATGGATTAACAAAAACTAATCCTGAATAGATTCGTTAATAATTTTTGTGAGATCAGATTTACCGAATGGCTTTACAAGAAATTTTGAAGCGCCTGCCTGATAAAATTCTTTTATTTTATCTTCTATATACTCGCTTGAGATAATTATAATTGGTCTCTTAAAAGGATCGTGTCTTTTTATATCTTTACAAATAAATATTCCCTGCTGCCAGTAATTCTTATCAACATCAAAAATGAAATGGCTGTAAGAACTATCCTGAACTAATTCAAGTTTAAATTCTCTTATGTTATAATAAGAAAGCTCGAATGAATTTTTTAAAAAGGCTTTAACAAGATCAAATGTTTCACCGGAATTATCGATCATTAATATTTTATTTACACCTTTAATCTCTTCCGTATCACTTACTGTTGAAAAAGCTTTTGATTGATTTAAAGGAAGCGTAAAAGTGAATGTAGAGCCAACACCTTTTATGCTGTCAACAAGTAAAGAACCGCCAAGTTTTTCTATGTACCTTTTAGCTAATGCCAGTCCAAGCCCATTACCCTCATAATTTCGTCCGACATTTAAATCTTCCTGACTAAATGGCTGATACAGATGATCGAGATATTTTGTAGAAATACCAATTCCAGTGTCACGAACTTTACATATAGCCAAACCTTTTTCTTTTAAAATATTAACATCTATCTCAACATAACCCTGATGTGTAAATTTAACTGCATTGCCTATCAAGCTATTAAGAGCATTTTCAACGCATTGTACATCTGCGTCGACATAAATTTTTTTATGAGAAAAATTAGTTCTGATTTCAAGATTTTTTTCTTTGGCATGTTTTTGATGTTCCGGCAGACAGTTTTGAATAATTGAAATTATATCTGTTGTTTCAATATTGAGTGCATAATTTCCAGCTTCTATTTGAGCGAACTCAAGCATTTGAGTTATACTTTTAAATAATCGTTCGCTGCCGCTGTGAAGATTATCCAGATAAATATTATCCTCGGCACTGATTTTATCGCTTAAGTTTTCTTTAATTAATGATGAGTAACCTAAAATAATATTTAAC
>DASVGS010000332.1:0-3721 GCA_036379435.1 Ignavibacteriaceae bacterium | reverse complement strand
GTTAAATCCATTGATCAAAATGGTTATAGCTATGATAAGACTGCAATTACCTCTGATAAATATTATAATAATTATACAGAATATTTTGTAAACAATGCGGCATATTCTGTTCAATTTTATCTTCTTGTATTTAATACTAATCATCTCCTTAGAGCTCCTCCAAAGTACTAATCCATTGCTTCCAGATCGTATTGCTTAGGCAATAAAAATCAACAGAAATGTTTTAAACTTAAATTAAAATCAACAGGTGATTTATGAATTTAGGCGGCTGGATATTTATGGGACTTGGATGGGGAATAATAATTATACTTACTTCATACTGTTTTTATAAAGTTATGAAAGTAACAAAAAAATAATATAATAATAATGGAATGATATGAAAGAGATAAAAAATGAAGAGGATAAATCCTCGGTAATAAAAGATTATATTCAGGGAATTCTATTTTTAGTAATCCCGATAGTTATAATTTATTTAATTATAAAGTTCATTTAACAAAAAAGGGGTAGTATCAACTACCCCTTTACTTTTATTCTTCAAGTGTACTTAAATTACCCGGATCCTGCCCAAGTGCTCTTGCTTTTAGAACACGACGCATAATTTTTCCGCTTCTTGTTTTAGGTAATGAATCCACAATTTCGATTGTTTCAGGTTTTGCGATCGGTCCAACTTCGTGTCCAACGTGTTGTCTCAATTCCTCAACTAATTTATCTGATTTTTCATAACCGGTTCTTAAAAGGACATAGCAGTGTATGGCATTACCTTTTACTTCATGCGGTAATCCTATCGCGGCAGCTTCTGCAACTGCCTGATGACTAACTAATGCACTTTCAATTTCAGCAGTTCCTAATCTGTAACCAGAAACCTTTATAACATCATCAACGCGACCAATAACCCAGTAATATCCGTCTTCATCTCTGCGAGCAGAATCACCCGTCATATACATTCCCGGGTACTTACTCCAGTATTGATTAACATATTTATCAGGGTCATTCCAAATTGTTCTAAGCATCGATGGCCACGGAGTTTTTATTACAAGAAAACCTTCTTCATTTGCTTTCACAGAATTCCCATCTTCATCTACGATATCCATAATAAGTCCGGGAAATGGTTTTGTGCCAGATCCGGGTTTTAAAGGTGTGCATGGCATTGGAGTAATCATGAACATTCCTGTTTCTGTCTGCCACCAGGTATCCATAATCGGGCATTTTTCTTTTCCTATTACTCTATAATACCATTTCCAAGCTTCCGGATTAATTGGTTCACCAACGCTGCCAAGTAACCTTAGTGATGATAAATTATAACGATTAGGCCAGGCATCGCCATAGCGCATAAGTCCGCGTATTGCAGTTGGAGCTGTGTACAATATATTAATTCCATACTTTTCTATCATCTGCCACCAGCGGTGCGGATAAGGATATGTTGGAGCGCCTTCATACATAAATGATGTTGCCCCGTTTAATAATGGTCCGTATACAATATAACTGTGTCCGGTTATCCAACCCGGATCAGCAGCACACCAAAATCTATCTTCTTCATGTATATCAAAAACATATTTTAAACTGGTATAAGTGCCAACCATATATCCACCGTGTGTATGTACAATTGCTTTTGGTTTTCCGGTGGTTCCGGATGTGTACAACATAAAAAGCGGATCTTCGGCATCAAGAATTTCAAGACATTCAGTGCTATTCGCTATTGGGAGATTAACTAATTCGTGATACCACATATCTCTTCCGAATTCCATATTAATCTGATGACCCGTGCGTTTTACTACAAGTACACTTTCAACTGTAGCAGCACGCTGCAATGCTTCATCTGCAATTTTTTTAAGTTCGATTATCTTCCCTCTCTGAAATGCACCATCAGCAACGATTAAAACTTTAGATTGACTATCTTCTAATCTTTCGTGAAGAGCTTCAACAGAAAATCCGCCATAAACTACAGAATGAATTGCTCCGATTCTTGCACAGGCTAACATTCCAATCATCAATTCAGGAATTCTTCCCATATAAAGAGTTACGCGATCACCTTTTTTGACTCCAAGACTTTTTAATACATTTGCAAAACGACAGGTTTCTCTATGCAATTTGAAATAAGAATATGACCTGAATTCTCCATCTTCTCCCTCCCATATCAGAGCAAGTTTATTTCTTCTGGGAGTTTGAACATGTACATCAAGACAATTAAAAGCAATGTTGGTTTTTGCTCCTGTAAACCATTTATAGAAAGGTTTGTTCGAATCATCGAGCACTTTATCCCATTTTGTAAACCAATGGAGATTATTAGCCTCCGATTCCCAAAATCCGATTGGATCATTTTCAGCAGATTTATACAGACTTTCACATTTTGCATGAGCATAATCCATAATTTCTTTTGTCGGATAATAAACTTCTCCTGTAAGTTTTTTTTCTGCCATCTGATGTTTCCTAACTATGGTTGTGAATTAAAATTTTTAAAAGGAAATTAAAAGTACTGTAATTCAGAATCAATAAATGTATTAGACTATTTTTGAATTACTCATTCAATAATCAAAATTTACTATAATACTTTTAGAACTTATTTGGACCAGCATTTTTTATCTCTTCAGAAATTCCTTCGGAATATTCTTTAAAATTTTCTATAAACATATTTGCAAGTTTCTTTGCCTGCTCATCATAGGCATTTTTATCTGCCCACGTGTTCTTTGGATTTAATACTTCTGCTGGAACATCAGGACAGGATTGTGGAACCATTAAATTGAAATATGGATCTTTGACAAATTGTACGTCATCCAATTTATTTTCTAATGCAGCAGAAAGCATTGCTCTTGTATGTTTGATCTTCATTCTTGTGCCAATTCCGTACGGACCGCCTGTCCAACCTGTATTAACAAGCCAGCAATTTACTTTATGTTTTTTAATTTTTTCCCCAAGTAGATTAGCATATACACTTGGATGGAGAGCCATAAATGGGGCGCCAAAGCAAGTACTGAAAGTAGCTTTTGGTTCTGTCACACCTTTTTCAGTTCCGGCTACCTTTGCCGTATAACCCGAAATAAAATGATACATAGCTTGTTCTGTTGTAAGTTTGGATATTGGAGGAAGAACACCAAATGCATCCGCGGTTAGCATGATAATGTTTTTGGGATGTGCTGCTTTTCCATCATCAACAATATTGGAAAGATGTGTAAGCGGGTAAGCAGCCCGCGTATTTTCTGTAAATGTATCATCATCCAAATCTAATCTTCGTGTGTGAGCATCAATCTGAACATTTTCTAAAATGGTACCAAATTTTCTAGTGCATTCATAAATCTCTGGTTCTGCTTCTTCAGATAACTTAATAACTTTTGCGTAACAACCTCCTTCATAATTAAAAACTCCATCGTCACTCCAACCATGTTCATCATCTCCAATTAATTTTCTATTCGGATCTGCTGAAAGAGTTGTTTTTCCTGTACCGCTAAGCCCAAAGAAAAGTGCAACATCATTATCCTTTCCCAAATTAGCTGAACAATGCATTGACATTACACCGCGAAGAGGCATCAGGTAATTCATGATTGTAAAAACTGATTTTTTAATTTCTCCGGCATAACTTGTACCGCCAATTAAAACAATCCTTTTGGAAAAGTTTAGAAGAATAAAAACTTCTGAATTGGTACAATCAACTTCCCTATCAGCATGAAAATTGGGCATCTGTATTATGGTGAAATCAGTTTTATGGTTTGATAATTCCTCATCAGAT
>DASVGS010000331.1:0-11184 GCA_036379435.1 Ignavibacteriaceae bacterium | reverse complement strand
ATTCCCTGGTGAAAACGCCTGCGGTAATTGTGATAACTGTACGATTAATGGTGTAGTGAAAAATTAATACTATTTGTGACTGATTTAGACTACCGTACGAACCCAAAAATTAAAAACAAGAATCTGTCATTCCCACGAAAGTGGGAATCCAGAAAATGCCAGATAGAAAAGATACCCGCTTTCGCGGGTATGACAATTAATTTGGATTGTGAGATAGTGCTTTGTCACGTCTATTACTTCTTCAACTTATCTTTAAAAATTTTTTCAAACTTTTCTACTTTTGGCGTAATAACGTAAGCGCAATATCCCTGATTTGGATTGTTATCGTAATATTCCTGATGATAATCTTCTGCCGGATAAAATTTTTCAAACTTTGTTATCTCAGTTACAATTGGTTTATCCCAAATTTTTTCTTCGGTTAGTTTGTTTTTATAATACTCGGCTTTTTGTTTTTGTTCATCATTGTGATAAAAAATCACTGAACGATATTGTGTGCCTACATCATTCCCTTGTCTGTTTAATGTTGTCGGGTCGTGTGTCTTCCAGAATATTTCCAGCAGCTCATCATAGCTAATAATTGCAGGATCAAAAGTAATCTGCGTGCATTCAGCATGTCCGGTAGTTCCATCACAAACCTCTTTGTAAGTTGGATTTTCTACTGTTCCACCGGAATAACCCGAGACTACTGATGTAACTCCATTTACTCTTTCAAAAATTGCTTCAGTACACCAGAAACACCCGGAACCAAATGTTGCTGTTTCCAATTTTGAGTTTTGTACATTCATATTTGTTTTACTCTTTTGTTTTATTTCAGATTTAGTTTCTTTGCACCCGATTAGTAAAGCACTTATTATTAATAATCCGTAAACCAGATGTGAATTTATTTTTATTTTCTTCATCGTAAACAAACTCCTTGTCTTAAAAATAAGACGATTAATTAATATCATTATTTCCTTAACAATTTAAATGCGTGCATCCATCTGTTTTCTAAAAATCCGGGAATACACCACAAAATACATAGGGGTTCAATTGCGCGTGCGGCTTCAGCTTTTCCCATATCTTCAACTTCCCATCCAAAGGCATCCAAAAATTTTTTTACTTCATTTTTTGCATCATCACTATTACCCGCAATAAACATTGTTGGCTTCTGTCCACCTAAATCCGGATTTACCATCAAGGCATTTCCAACGCAGCTAAATGCTTTTACAAAATTTGCATCAGTGTATAGGTTTTGTAATTCCTCCATCAATGATAGATCCAGATCTGTAAAAAACTTTAGCACGCCATTAACAGGAGGAGCATCTGCAATTGGGTTTGTTGTATCTATTATTGTTTTATTTCTGATATTTTTTGCGCCAGCTTTTTCTAAAACAATTTTTGCAGATAAGCCTTTAACCGCGAGCACTACTACTTCACCAAACTGAGCAGCCTCTGCAAATGATCCAACGGAGTTATTGTTACCAGCATTTTTTATCCAGTCACTTAATTTATCAGGGTGTTCTGTTCCTATTTTTACCTGATGTCCAAGTTTAATAAATCCGTTTGCAAGTGTTTGTCCCACTACTCCTGAACCTAATATTCCAATTTTCATTTTGTCTCCTAAAAAATTTTAACAGGATTTTTAATGATTACCAGCTCAATCAATTATTAATATTAAACATATAACAATAAAGGTTTATTATAAATTCACTTTATTTTTCATTATTGATTTTATGATAATTATCACACTAAAACTTACGGATCACCCAGATTTAGAATTTCATTAGGATGTTGTTTAATTTTTAAATTCAATGGCTCGATAACTTGATTATATAAACCGAAGAATACAGATTTTTCTTTAAAAGAGTGTTTTTTTACATATAAAAAAAAGCCCCAATTGTTTGGGGCTTTTAAATATTGAAATCTAAGTTCGTTTTAGTTTAAATCGATTTAGAATCTGCTGGTGCTTTTTTCTTTTTAAGTATAAATATTAGAGCAATAATAAAGATAACTGCCAGACCAATAACGGCATAAAGCCAGGTAAAGCTTTGCGGTGATACCACAGATTTCCACTCAGATATTTTTTTCTCTATTTGATCTTTTTGCTCAACAGTTAACAATTTATTATCCAACAAATAAGGCATCCAGTTAGATGAAATTGTTTTAAACCATACACTATCTGCAAAAACAGAATAAGCTGTTTCAGAATCAGCTTTACCTTTAACTCCATAATTTTTTATTTCATCTGAAATATATTGAGTAATAACATTTGTAAATTCAGTTCCGCTTGTAAAATTCTGAAGATTAATATTGTTCAATGAAAACTCTTCATTTATAGATTCCCAGGCTTCCTGTCTTACTTTGTTAGTCCAGACATTAAAAAGATTATCAATGTCTTTTAACTCTGCTGATTTATCACCTTTGCCGGCATAAACTTCAACAAGTTTTGGTCCAACTTTACGCCACATTGCTGCAAATGTTTGCTGTTGTTTTTTAATATCATTTAAATCATTGGCTGTTAAAGAAGTAACTTCCAGAAAACGGCTGTTATCTCTAAGCGATTTTTTTACAAGAGCAAGAATATTGTTTTTTTCTACCTGCGAATAGACAGCTTCTTTGTCTTTTTGAGTCATGTTGGAAATATCACCTGCAAGTTTTGGAGTAAGGCTATCAACTATACCAAACACAAGTTCATCTCTTTTTAATATAGAAGCTCTAAGGCTGGAAATAAGTCCTTCTAATTTTGAAATTGTAGCAGCATCTTTTTTTCTTTGTGATTCCAAATCAGTAATCTGGTTTAGCAATTCATTGTTTCTTCTGTTTAAAAGATCAACTTCAGATTTTAATGTTGTTACCTCTGTTTGCAGCACATTGATAGATGTAAAGTCCCCTCTTCTCAATTCAACGGCAGCTTCTAACTTATCAAAAGTAGAAGTATAATTTTCAGGATATAATGATTGATCAAGAATTTCTTTTTTTGCAGAAAAATCTCTTTTCAGATTTTCAATTTCTGCAGACAGTTTATCCAAATCCTCAAGACTTGCTGCGGTTTTAATTTGACCGGATAAGTTTTGATATCTTTCTTTAAAGCTTTGCACCATTTCATAATCTGACTGTGCAAATAATGATGAAACAGATAAATAAAAGAATATCAATAAAAAATTTATAAAAATATATTTTCTCATTTTACACCTTCCTCAATTCCTTCAGAAGTAAGTTTATAGGTTTTTGTATCATCCAGTAATTCAATAAAAGAATTTCTTTGATTGAATGCGGGATTTACTAATCCGGTTTCGTTAATCTGAATTTTATTCTCTAAACTAAATGCGTTTTTTGCCACTGTAAAAACATAAACGTTTTTAAAATCCACTGCGGTCATAAAATAATAACCTTCATTATTTCTGATAAGACGAATAGATTTGCCTGCATAGGATAGTGAATCCTGGGTCTCTTCAAAGAATAGTGCTTTTGTATTAAAGTTTATTGAGTGGCGATCCTCTTTTACGAATCCGTTATTATCAATTTTCAAAACAGATTCGATTGGCCAGCTAAATTGAGCCGGCTCTAATTTTAATGAAGAACATGCAGCTAATATTGTTATAACTGCAATTACTAAAATTATTTTGAAATAGTTCATTTTAACTCCATAATTAAATCGTGGGAGTAAACTTAAGAAATACTACCGCATCACAAAAGACCAAAATTATAAAAAATAGTTGGTTTTTGATTAAATAACAGGTTTTTTAAAATTCTGATAGGTTAATTATCTAGGCTGTTTATTTGTGAATCCGGATTTTCATCATTCGTAATTTGAGTAGAGGAAGAGAGTCTGCCATTTTTTTTTAGCTGATCAGTTAACAAAAACTCAATTTGCGCATTGATGCTTCGAAGATCATCTGCCGCCCATTTTTCCAGGGCGGCATAAACTTTATCATCTATTCTTAGTAAGAATTTTTTCTTTTCAGGCATATTAGATCTTTATTTTAGTCACATACTCATAATTAATTATTTCGTCTGTTTCTTTGGATAATCTGATACCAGACAAGCATCACTACCCATGGATTTTCATCAATTAAAGAAGATGATCTTTGTATTGTTACAATATTTTGCTGCTTAAAAGAAATTTTATTTTGAAATAGGAGAAGCAGCTCATCCGATTCTGAAAATACCTGGCAGGATTTTTTGAAGTTGCCAAACTTTAGTAATAATTTTTTTCCATTCTGTAAATCGATTAATCCTTTTGTTCTAAAAAAGTTAGTTGTTAAAGATGCAAATGTCATATCATAAGCAAACTTGCGTATAGCAATATCTGATTTCCAAATGCTTGGACGTATTATCTCATACTTGTCTTCAAAGCCTTCAACAATTGCCGATAAGCTAAAGAATTTAGTAAAGTACATTTTTGCCAACAATTTATCTGAAGCCCTGAACTCATATTCACGCTTCCAGATAGAAGGCTGAATTATTAGTAGATCTTCACCAATATATTGTGAAAGTGTAATCATTATTATTTTCCCGGCATCTTTAAAAATCGTTTATTGATAAATAGTTCCTGTATTTATAACAGGCATCGCCTCATGATCAGCAACCAATGCTACCATAAGATTATTTACCATTTGTGCTTTTCGTTCCTCATCAAGATTGACAATTTTTTTATCACTTAAATCCTGCAACGCCTGCTGTACCATACCAACGGCACCTTCTACAATTTTAAATCTTGCAGCAACAATTGCCTGGGCTTGCTGTCTTCGTAACATAGCCTGTGCAATTTCTTGTGCGTAAGCAAGATGTGTAATTCTTGCTTCTACAATTGTAACTCCTGCAACTTCAAGTCTTTTTTGCAGTTCCTTTTGTAGATTTTCAGCTACTTCTGTTGGACTGCTTCTTAAAGATTCTTTTTCTCCTTCGTTTGTATCGTAAGGATATTCTGAAGCAAGAGTACGAATAGCTGTTTCAGCCTGGATAGCGACAAATTGTTCGTAATTCTGAACATCAAAAATTGCACGTGCGGAATCAACAACCCGCCAAACAATTACGGCTGCAATTTCAATTGGATTTCCATGTAAATCATTCACTTTAATTTTATCGCTGTTAAAGTTTCTTATTCTTAAAGAAACATGTTTTTTTGATGTGAAAGGATTTACCCACCAAAATCCATCCTGCCGGATTGTACCTGTGTATTTACCAAATAGCACTAATACTTTTGATTCATTCGGTTGAATGACCATGAATCCACCAAAACTTATAAATGAAATAATAACCAGTGGAATAAAAAACCATAAGATTGATGGGTCATCTGTTCTTATGCCAGTCGCAAGAAGATAAATATCCAAAGCAAAAAGCACTATCACAAGAAACAGAGCTGCAAAACCGTTAAACTTTGAGCCTGATTTTTCTGTTATTTTTTCCATCGTACATTCCTTTTTAAAATTGCTATCGTAATGATATCATATTGATAGCAAAAAATCAAGTATTAATCGATAAATGGTTACTGAGGAGCAAAATCTTTTATTTTTGCTCATTTTTTGAATTTTTTAATATACAGTTTTGTTTGGGATAGTAAACTAAAGGAATTATGAAAATATTATTAACTGGTGCAACCGGCTACATTGGAAAGAGACTTTTGCCTGTGTTGTTAGAACAAGGACATGAAATTATTTGTTGTGTACGGGATAAAAATAGATTTCCAACAGAAGGAATTTACAATCATTCAAATGTTTCGCTCTTTGAAATTGATTTTCTTAAAGACATAAATTTTTCAGAATCAATAAAAGAAATTGATGCCGCGTACTATCTTATTCATTCAATGAGTTCTAATGCAAAAGATTTTAGTTCGCTGGAAGAAATTGCTGCTAATAATTTTATAAAACTTGTTAAGCAAACTTCTATAAAGCAAATTATTTATCTTGGTGGAATTACAAACGAAGAAAAACTTTCCAAACATCTTGCATCAAGAAAAAGGGTTGAAGAAATTCTTCTTACTGGTGGTATTCCACTCACATCAATTAAAGCGGGAATTATTGTTGGCTCCGGCAGCGCATCATTTGAGATTATTCGTGATCTGGTTGAAAAACTTCCCGTAATGATCACTCCCAAATGGCTTAACACAAAACATCAACCAATTGCAATAAGAAATATTTTAGAATATTTAACAGGAGTTCTACTTAAACCCGAAACATTTAATAATTCTTATGATGTTGGCGGACCGGATGTTTTATCTTACAAAGAAATGCTTTTACAATTAGCAGAAGTACGCGGACTTAAAAGATTTATTTTTA
The DNA here is from genome assembly GCA_036379435.1 of Ignavibacteriaceae bacterium. GTDB lineage: Bacteria > Bacteroidota > Ignavibacteria > Ignavibacteriales > Ignavibacteriaceae > IGN3. The sequence continues at coordinate 4,927 of DASVGS010000331.1, read as the reverse complement.
CTGTTCCTGTTATGACTCCGCGTCTTTCATCTTACTGGCTTTATTTTGTTACTTCAACATCATATATGCTTGCAATAAATCTTGTTAACAGTATGAAGATTGAAGTTGTCGCAAAAAATAATCAGCTTGAAAAATTGCTTGGAATAAAACCAATCTCATATAAAAAATCAATACAGCTTGCATTTCAGAAAATTGAACAAAACAATGTAGTATCCAGTTGGAAAGATTCTCTTGTTTCAAGTTATAATGATAATTCTTTGCTGCAGCATATTAGTGTTCCAACTAACGGTTGTTTTTCAGATAAAAGAGAAAAACAAATCCTGTCTAATGCAGATCAAGTTTTTAACAACATCTGGTCGATCGGTGGTCAGCGCGGCTGGTATTATGCTGATTGGTTATGGCACGTAAGAGGATTTATAGATAAACTCTTCGGAGGAGTTGGATTGCGCCGCGGAAGAACAAATAAACATGAAATTTTCACTGGTGATACTCTTGATTTTTGGCGCGTTCTTGTTTCCGATAAGAAAAATAAAAGATTACTTCTCTACGCTGAAATGAAATTACCCGGTGAAGCCTGGCTTGAGTTTAAAATAACAGAAAAGGATGGTAAAAATTTTTTACATCAAACCGCAACCTTTAGACCCAAAGGTTTGCTTGGCCGATTATACTGGTATAGTGTTTTGCCTTTTCATTATTTTGTTTTTGAAGGTATGGCAGAAAAGATTGTCAAGTATCAATAGTATTTCTGTACAATTACCACAACAACACATTTTACTTTTTAATTCTTATTGGCCTGACTTTAAATCCAAATTAAAGAATACCATTTAATCTCTGATTCAATTTTGAATTGATTTTAACACAATACGGATATATGTTGAAAATTAATTGAACATTATTTAATTGGAGAAAAATGAATATACCCGTAATGCCAAAGTCGATAATCTCAGTAATCAACTATCAATCCGATGCTATTGTAAGCAAACAGCTGCTTAAAAAAAGTAACGGAACTGTAACCATTTATGCCTTCGATAAAGATGAATCATTGAATGACAGCACATCTCCATTTGATATACTCATTCATGTACTCGAGGGAACCATTGATCTTAAGGTCAATGGATCAACCAATCTGATAAAAACACCGGAATTTTTTTCATTGCCTGCTAAAATTCCATTTTCAATTGAAGCCAAAGAAAAAACAAAACTTTTGCTGACGGTAATAAAATAAACTTTACCTAAAGATTTAATTTTTTATTGAATATAAAACAGCAAAGCCCGCAAATTTCTCTGCAGGCTTTATTGGAGATGAGATTATCTGTTACGAATCAATCTGTATTGATTTTTATTTTACCGTCAATTTCTTTTTCAAAATGTTTTTTATAAAGTTCTTTATACTTGTTATGATCTTCTGTTTTAACATTAACACCATCAATCTTTGTGTAATCCTTATCCATTTCTAAATTAAATTCCTGGCCAATTGATTTTATATATCCATCGGTAACAAGTTCTGATTTAAGATCATCTAAAAAAGCATTTAGTTTTTTCATTTCGCCTTTTAGACCATGAATTTCAATTTTAAGTCCCTTCATATTTCTCTTAAGTTCTTTCATATTGTTGCGTAATTCACTCATATCAAAATCAGAACTGTCAATTTTAAAATCAAAATTCTTAAATGATTCTTTAAAATTTTTCATGCCTTCTTTAAATGCATCCATATCTAAATGGATATCTATGTCAACGTCAGGAGGATTGGGTGGTATTGGCAGATCTTTAAGATTTTTTTCAAGCTCTTTCATGTTTTCTTTAAAGCTTTCTGAATCGAAGTATAGCTCTATCTTTTTATCCTTCAAGTCCTTCAGACTTTCTTCAAGTTTTTCCATATTCTTCTCAAATTCGTCTTCATCAAATTCAAGCTTAAAATGCAAATATTTATCCTTATCAAAATCATCTTTAAACTTTTTCATATCATCACCAAACTTATCCATATCAAAATGGAATCGGTGAACCTTTCCATTAATGTCTTTGAAATCTGATCTTATTCCTTCTAATTTTTCATAGATCATTTCTTTATGCTGATCAATTTCTTTATCCGGTATTCTTACACCATCCTGATACAATGCTGATATTTCATTGCCATCAAAATCCACACGCCAATCAGAGCCTCTATCCTTAAATGAAAATGATTTATCACTCGTTAAATCTGATCGGTTTAGTGAATTGCCCTGCTCTATTCCGGAAGAACATCCAAGGAGTGAAATTAAAGCCGCCAACATTACTATTACTGTCCCCGATTGTAAAATGTTTGTTTTAAAAGCACGATTTGTAAAACAAGATTTCATAGTAACCTCTTCTTTTTTGTTTTTTCTATTAGTTAAGACCTTTGGTGTACCAGAAATGTTTCGTTGAATGCTTGCTTTATTTAAGAAAGGAATTAATTGCTGATGAAGGGGCAAATACAGATTTAATTGAAATTACTTAAGAAATCCATATTTCTTTATGTGTTTATACGCCAGATATCCGACTGCACCAACCTGAACCATTCCCAAAGCATATCGGACCAGATTAAATTTTGAGTTTTCCAAAAATTGTCTTTCAAGCGGATATAAAAAATGTTGTGATAAATCTTTATTCACATTTTCTGAATTTGAAATTGCAAACATGGTTCGTAACCAAACTGTTTGAGGATCTCCATCAATAGGTATGCTCAATTTCATCTCTTTAAATTCACGATGTAATTCAAATTCATCAAACTTATTTTGTATTTGCATTAAGGGATTTATGTTGATTCTTGCTTTTATTGAATCCGTTGAGTAAATGAAATTCTTGATATCTGTCTGCTGTGGAAATGAAATATTATCGAGAAGCAAAACAAGTAATAATATTTTTAATAAGGTTCTCACAAGTTCAAACTAAATTTTTAAGTATAATTTGTTTGATTATTATTCTGAAGCTGTTGCAACTTGCTTTTTTAATGTGTTAAAATCCCATGAATGAGTAATAACATCTACTAAAGTTTTGATTCCCGTAAATAAAAAAATTATCGCCAGATCGGTTTTTGCTGCAAACAAAGATCCTGCTGCTCCAATAAATCCACCAAAAATAATTGTAAAATGCATTGGTATGATTCGGGCATAGGGTGCAAACATCAAATACCCGATGTTTGGAATTTCAGTGTTTTGTGCTTTTCTTGAGTTGATAAACTCAATTAAGTAACTAATAAAAAAGAATGCTGCCGAATAGAAAAAATAATTGGTTGAAAAACTGCCGGTACTTGAATTAGAGAACTGCGAAAATCCACCCAGAAAAACAGCATAAACCAAATGAAAAAAACCATAGTGGAAAAGAAAAAATACCGCACTGGAAACAGCTGTTGCCCTGGTTGGCGGCATTTGTCGGTTGCCCTGTTTAAATCCTTCTGTTGAAAAATCCTTAAGCGTAATCATCCGGATAAAATTAAATATCCCGATAATTACGCTTTGAGTCCAGTATATCCACATTACTTCGTTGGCTGAAATACTATCAACAACGGCAAAGAATATAACCAGCAGGTTTGAAAAAATTAAAGATATAGTTGAGGGCTTAGTTAGATCAACCTTGCTTAAAAGAGTAGAAAATTTGATTCGATTTTTCTTACTCATTTTAACAATTATTTATTTGTAGCCCAGTTTCTTAAAAGATTTTTTTCTTCCGGAGTAAGTTTAGCTTCACTGTGAATAATTTTATACTGCCATGGCGGCATCTGTTCTTCACGAATTTCATCCCAGATTTCTTCTTTATACTTTGATTCTTTATTCACATTCCATTCAGAAAAATTTAAATGTTTTCTGCCATCATTAACATCTTTAACTGCCAGAAATGATGATGGTGCTACTTTAGTATACCACACCCAATTTGTTTCATTTGAATGACAATCATAACAAGCTTTTTTAAGAATTGCTTTAACATCTGCAGGTGCATTAACTTCCGAAGTAACGGGAGGGTTGGTTCGTTCAACAGGTATGAACTGAATTCCAACGAATAATACTACTAAAGCAATTAAAAATTTTTTCATTTCTACCTCTATATGGAATATTTATTTCATTTGTTTTTTATAGTCTTTATTAAATTTCTTTTCGCCTTCCTTTTTTCCATAATTGTCTCTGTAAGCATTTGCAATGTCACAATCTTTACAAAAGCTTCCACAGCATTTTTTCCATTCCTTCTCAGAAAAATTTTTTCTTAACTTGCTCATATGTTCTCTACAAGTTTTTTCTATCGACTATCAATTATTTTTTATCGATTATTTAAAACCTGATTACACTTGCTTATTACATCCTCAACCGTAAAACCGTACTTTTCAAATAAGATAGTATCCGGTGCGGAAGCACCAAATTTTTCTATACTGATTGATTTACCCTGGCTGCCGATATATTTACTCCAGCCCATTGCAACGCCCATCTCAACCGATACTCTTGTTTTTAATTCAGCCGGAAAAATTTTTTCTTTGTACTCTTCAGACTGCTGTTCAAATATTTCCCAGCTTGGAAAACTAATAACACGAACATTTTTCCCTTCAGTCTCAAGTTTTTCTGCTGCTTTTAATGATAAAGAAACTTCAGAACCGGTTGCGATTAAAAGCAAATCCGGTGTTTGTTTAGAATCTTTAACAATGTAGGCACCATATTGTAAACCTTTTGCAGAACCATATTTGTTCTGATCAAGAATAGAAAGTTTTTGTCTTGTTAAAATAAGTGCTACGGGTCCGCCTTTATGATTTATAGCATACTTCCAGGCTTCTACAGTTTCATTTGCATCGGCAGGACGCATAACAATTAAATTGGGGATTGCTCTCAGTGCAGCCAATTGTTCAATGGGTTGATGAGTTGGTCCGTCCTCACCTAAACCTATACTATCATGGGTAAAAACATAAATAACTTTTTGTTTCATTAGT
>DASVGS010000330.1:0-6137 GCA_036379435.1 Ignavibacteriaceae bacterium | reverse complement strand
TCTCAGATAACTTAAAAATATCTCATTTTCATTTTTAAGTTCATTAAAAAGTTCTTCTATATTTTTGCGTGTCATAATTCTTAATAAGTTTGTTAATGATATTGTAATTTATTTTCTTTTACTGCTCTTAATTTATGTACGGCATCAATCACTCTTTGTGATGCATAATCGATTTCTTCAATTGTATTAAATCTTCCAAACCCGAATCTGACACTGCAGAGGGCTTCTTCATCAGTTAATCCAATGGCTTTTAAAATTCTGCTTGGCTTTGCTGAACCTGAAGCACAGGCAGATGAATTTGAGAATGCCAGATCTCTTACTTCAAGCATCAGTTTATCAGCCCGAATGCCTTTAATTGTTAAATTTAAATTGTTTGGTAATCTTTCTTTTAATGATCCATTCACTAAAACATCTTCAAGATTGGAAGCTATGTTTTTATAAAATTTATCTCTTAATACTAATGTATGTGCAAAGTCTTTTGTCAATTCATCTCTGCATATTTCGATTGATTTACCAAATCCAACAATGGCCGGCACATTTAAAGTTCCCGGTTTAATTGCATTTTCCTGAGTTCCACCAAATAATCTTTTTGCAAGCTTTGCTTTAGGATTTTTGCTGTTAATAAACATTGCTCCTACACCTTTGGGTCCATAAATTTTATGTGCAGTAAAAGAGAGAAAATCAATATTCATTTCGACAATATCAAACATTATTTTTCCTACTGCCTGGGTTGCATCAACATGAAATAGAATATTATTTTCTTTACAAATCTGTCCGATAGATCTTATATCGTTTATAGTTCCAATTTCATTATTAGCAAAGATGATTGATATAAGCTTTGTATTTTTTTTAATTGCATCTGCAATATTATCGGGATTAATAATTCCTGTTTTTTCGACACTTACAAAATCAACATCAAACCCCTTTTTTACAAGATAATTTAATGATTCCGCGGAAGCGCTATGCTCAATATTGGTTGTTATTATATTAAATGAATCTGAGTCTGTATTCTCTGTTAAGCCGAAGTGAACCAAATTTATTGACTCAGTTGCCCCACTTGTAAAATAAATTTCTTTAGCGGAAACATTCAAAAAATTTGCAATAATATCTCTTGCATTCTCAACTGCACTTTTCGCTATCCAGCCAAAGCTATGATTGCTTGATGCATTTCCAAACCTCTCTTTAAAGTAGGGCAGAATTGTATCTAAAACCCGTGGATCAACCTGAGTAGTTGAGTTATTATCTAAATATATTGGAGTTTTTATTTTCATCAGATAATACTTGCTAACTTTGTTTCATAAAAAACTTTATCAATTTTTTTCTGAACTTCTGCTAAAGGATCTTTAATTTTGCAGCATTCAGAATAAGAACATTCATCTTTAGAAGATTTGGTCCTTAAACAATCAGTAATCTGATAGTCCGGTTCCACTGCCTGAATTAATTCAATCAAAGATATTTCTAATGGATTTTTCTTTAACGAATATCCACCTTTAACGCCCTGAAATGATATTGCTATATTATTTCTTGCAAGATTTTGTAATACTTTTGAAACCAACTCAAAAGATATTTTATAATTATCTGCAATTTCTTTGGCTGTTACAGCAGTTCCATGATTTTTTACAGCCATATATCTAGCTGCCATTAACGCGTATTCTGATTTTTTTGATAGTTTTAGCATAAATAGGACTAAATTAGTCTGGTATAAACTTATAAGAAAACGAACTTAATTGCAAACGAGATGTGTGATTAAAATCCCAAAAGCTGAATAGAAGCTTTTGCAAAATTTATTAATGGAGTGAAATAAATTCCAAGAATTAAAACCGGAGCTGCCAATAGAAACAGAACTGCATAATTTAATGGACTTAAATTTACTACAATATGCTTTTCTGATTTTGTAAGGAACATAGCTTTTAAAACTCGTATATAATAATATAATGATACAACAGTGTTTAATAATGCAATTATTGCTACAGTAATCATATTAGCATCAACCAAAGCAATAAAAATATAAAGTTTTCCTATAAACCCTGCTGTTGGTGGTAATCCTGTAAGAGAGACAAGAAAAATACCAAGTGCAGTTCCAAGCAGGGGAAGTGAATAACCGATTCCTTTATAATCATCAATCTCCTCAGAACCAATTTTATTTGCGATTAACATAACAACATAAAAAGCTCCAAGATTCATAAAGAGATAAACACTAAAGTAAACCAGAACCGCCATTAGTCCCTGATCAGAAAGAACAGCAATACCAAGCATCAAGTATCCAGCATGTGCAATGCTTGAGTATGCCAACATTCTCTTCAGATTGTCCTGCCACAGAGCTGCAAAATTTCCAAATGTCATCGTAATGATAGAGAAAACAATCAACAACAACTGCCAATCAATAAATGGAAGCATCTGCCAATAGCCTGCTTTATCAAGACCCTGTGAGAAGGTAATTTTTAAAAATCTTATTAAAACAACAAAACCTGCTGCTTTACTGGCAACTGATAAAAATGCTGTAATTGAAATAGGAGCACCTTCATATACATCAGGAGTCCAAAAATGAAATGGCACAATCGATATTTTAAAACCGATGCCGGCAAAGATCATCAAAACAGCCATAACAAATGTTAATTGGCTTGCAGAAGTGAAATGCAATAAGGAATTTATTTCGTGCAGATTTGTGCTTCCTGTTATTCCGTATAAAATCGAAATTCCAAAAAGCATAATTCCAGATGAGGCTGATCCATAGATCAAATATTTAAGTGAAGCTTCACTATTTCTAACTGAAGTTTTAACAAAACCTGCAAGAACATATGATGAAAGTGAAAGTAATTCTAAAGAAAGATAAATAAGAATTAAATCATTGGCAGAAACCATAAAAAACATCCCAACTATCATTCCAAATATTAATGCATAATATTCACCATGTCTATCCGGACAGGAAATAATTTCTTTGGAGGAGATAGAGAATAAAACTATGAATGCAGTTGTTATTAAAATTAAGATTTTAAAGAAAGTTGAAAAATTATCTAATGAAAGAAATGAATTAGTTTCTGATATTATAAAAGCGGAGATCGGATTACCAAATTGAAATACTGAGAAGATAAAAGCAACAGCCAATCCAATTAATGCAATTAAAGGAAGAACCTTTTTGCTTTTACTAAATATTAAATCAAAAACAACAATAGCGGTTAAAGTTATTGCTAATGATAACTCAGGTAATATTGCCTTAAGATCTGCAGATAAATTTGGTAAAATCAATTTTAATACTCTATATAAAAATTAAAACGCATTTAATGAACTATACATAATTTGTGCATCATTTATAAACTTAACCATTGCATTTGCAGATGCATTCATCAGGTTAAGCATTGGTGATGGATTGACACCAAGGTAAATTACAATAATTGTTAATGGAACGAGCATAAAATACTCTCTCTTGGTAAGATCAGTTAAATCTTTCCACTTTTCATTTAGTGTTCCAAGATAAACTCTCTGTAATGTCCAAAGCATATAAGCCGCACCTAACAAAATTCCAAGTGTAGAAATAACTGCCAAAACTCTTGTTGTTCCATTTCCAAATCCACCAAGAAAAACTAATGCTTCTGAAATAAATCCACTTAAACCGGGCAAACCAATTGCTGCAAAAAATGCAACAGTAACAAATCCGGTATAGATCGGCATTTGTTTTCCAAGTCCTCCAAATGAATCCAGATCACGGGTGTGTGCACGATCGTAAATAACACCAACGATTAGGAAGAGCATTGCTGTTATAGTACCGTGATTGAACATTTGAAGAATTGCACCAGAAATACCCATCGTGTTTAGTGCAGACATTCCGAGCATCACAAAGCCCATATGAGAAACTGATGAGTAAGCAATGAGTTTTTTAAAATCCTTTTGTGCCATAGCGGCTAATGCGCCGTAAATGATATTTATCATTCCAAACAATGCAATGTACCAGCTAAGCTGATATGTTAGTTCAGGAAATATTGGATAAGAAACTCTTAAAATTCCATAGGTTCCCATTTTCAATAAAACACCTGCAAGAATAACGCTTATTGCTGTTGGTGCTTCAACGTGAGCATCGGGCAGCCAGGTGTGGAAAGGGAACATAGGTATTTTGATGGCAAAGCCAATAAACAAACCTATATATGCTATAAATCTTAAATTGTTTGGATTAAGCGGGGATAAAATTCCTGTTTGAGTATAATTAGCGTGATTCATTAATTCTAATAAATTGAATGTAAACACCCGGGTTCCATCTGCAAGGGTTTCCATTGAACTGAAGTATAATCCGATCATGACTAAAAGAATGAAAATACTTCCGAGCAATGTATACAGGAAGAATTTTATTGCTGCATATTCACGTCTTTGACCACCCCAGATACCAATTAAAAAGTACATTGGAAGTAACATCAATTCCCAGAAGATGTAGAAGAGGAAGAAATCAAGAGCAACAAAAACACCCATCATTCCAGTGTTTAACAACAAGAACATCGCAAAATAACCTTTTACAGATTTGTCTATTGTCCAAGATGATAATGTTGCTATGAATGTAACTATAGCTGTTAACAAAACAAGGGGAGTGCTAAGTCCATCAACGCCAAGAAAATAATCTATCTTAATTTGTCCTATCCAGGCGAACCCAGGAATATCAATCCATCTGAATTTTTCAATAAACTGAAATGAGTTTGGGTCGTTAATTCCACCAGCAGCATAGTTAAAATTCATCAATAATATTATTGATAGAATAACCTGTATACCAGTTACGATAAGAGTGGTAACCTTAATTGATAGTTCCTGCTTTTTTGGTAAAGCAAGAACGATTACCATTCCCAGTATTGGCAGAAATGTTAATAATGTTAGTATTGGAAAATTATTCATGGTTATGTTACCTGTTTTTCAAACTTTATACTTAGAATAAAAAGAGTAAAATTATTATTGAAAAAATTACGAGTACCAGATACGTTTGAACTTTTCCTGTCTGAATCCTTCGGAAAATCAAACCAATAAAACCGCTTAAGTACGCTGTTAAGTTTACAAGACCATCAACTACGTACTTATCAAATCCACCTGTAAAAAATGCTAATCTTCGAGTAACATCTGCAGAGCCGTTTACAATTCCATCTACAATTTTTGAATCAAACCAATAAATTATTTTGCTCAATCCAAGCAAACCGGCAACAAATGTTTTATGATATAATTCATCAAAGTACCATTTGTTTAACGAAAAATTATAAAGCGGTTTGATAGTTGAAGCTAATTTATCTACATCAACTTTTTTCCATTGATAAAAAACGAATGCAGTTAAAATTCCTAATACTGCTACAAATAACGATAGAAACATTGCAGGGTAATGTGCTGAATGCATCGCCTCTGTATATTGCTCAGAGTAAGTGATTTCTGAATGAGAGGAATGTGTAGCAGATGGTTCAGTTATTCCAGTTGTAATTTCTGATTGCATAAAATCAAAACGAGTCGCGTTCGGTGCATGAAGTTCAGGAGAATTTATCCATTTGCTAAAAAACCATCCTTGATCTGCGCTAAAAGGATTAGGTGTATAGAAAATAAAAATTGAGAGCATTGCTAAAACTGCTAAAGGCATTGCCATAACAAATGGTGATTCGTGTGCGTGATCATATTTGTGATGATCTCTTGGTTGGCCATGAAATGTTATAATAATTAATCTGAACATATAGAATGCTGTTAACAGAGCAACTAAAAATCCAACTACAGCAAAGATCCAATATCCTGTAAGCGATCCAAATGCAAAAGAACTAGCCAGTATTCCGTCTTTGCTTAAAAATCCTGAGGTTAAAGGAATGCCTGAAATTGCTAATGAAGAAATTAAAAATGTTGCATAAGTAAGAGGAAGTTTCTTTCTTAATCCACCCATATTCCTGATGTCTTGTTCGTGGTGCATTGCATGGATTACTGAACCTGAACCAAGGAATAGACATGCTTTAAAGAATGCGTGCGTTACCAGATGAAAGAAAGCAAATTTGTAGGCGCCGACTCCAAGCGCCATAACCATATAACCCAATTGAGAAACTGTGGAGTAAGCAAGTACTTTTTTAATATCATTTTGAAGTAATCCGATTGAAGCTGCAACTAAAGCTGTTAATGCTCCAACAACTGCAATTATTTCT
>DASVGS010000329.1:0-16960 GCA_036379435.1 Ignavibacteriaceae bacterium | reverse complement strand
TTAATAAATTTTAATGTACCAAGATTAATAGATGGTTTTAAGAGGATGTTAAATGGTTATTTATAATCTCTGTGCCTCTGTGACTCTGTGGTAGATTGTCTTAAAGGATGTCTTATGTTTGAAATAGATTTAAAAAAATTTAAAAAGTACGATAAGCCGGGACCTCGCTACACAAGCTACCCAACGGCGCCTCAGTTTAATGATAAATTTACTCACGAAGATTATCTGAGTGAAATAGTAAAAACTAATTACGGAAATAATCTTCCTGATCTTTCGCTGTACTTTCATCTTCCATATTGTGATACTCTTTGTTACTTCTGTGGATGCAATATGATAATTACCCGTAACAGGGATAGAATCAAGGAATATATCAAATATGTTAAAAAGGAAATCGACCTTACAAGAACTTATTTGTTAACTGATCGAAAAGTTGCACAGCATCATTGGGGAGGTGGAACACCAACGCATCTTAATCCTGATGAGATAAATGACCTCGCATCATACATAAACAAATCATTTAAATTTAAGGATAACGCTGAAGTAAGCTGTGAAATTGATCCCCGCGAACTAACGCGCCCACATCTTGAGGCTTTAAGAAATAATGGTTTCAATAGAATCAGTATGGGTGTTCAGGACTTTGATGAGAGGGTTCAAAAAGCTGTTAACAGAATCCAACCTGAAGATATAACCAGACAAACCGTACAATGGGTTAGAGAACTTGGTTTCCAGAGCATCAACCTTGATTTGATTTATGGATTACCATTTCAGACAGTAGAAGGTTTTGCTAAAACAGTGGATAAAATTATCGACATCAATCCCGACAGAGTTGCAGTATTTAATTATGCTCATGTTCCGTGGATGAAAAAACATATGGCGTTAATTCACCCGGAAGATATCCCCGCTGCTGAAATAAAACTTGAAATCTTAAAGATGACAATTGAAAAACTTGTTAATGCGGGATATGAATTTATAGGGATGGATCATTTTGCCAAACCTGATGACGAACTTGCCGTGGCAATGCGTGAGAAAAATCTTTACAGAAATTTTCAGGGATACAGCACTAATGCCGGTGCTGATCTTTACGCAATGGGAATAACTTCAATCTCACAGCTTAAAAATGTTTATGCACAAAATTACAAAACTGAAAAAGAATATTATTCCGCATTGGATGATGAGAAAATCCCGACCGCAAAGGGATATCAGTTAACGGAAGATGATCATTTGCGAAGGGAAGTAATAATGAAACTTATGTGTGATTTTGAATTGGATTTTAAAATGATTGAAGAACAATTTAAAGTTGATTTTAAAAAATATTTTGCGTGGGGATTGAATAACCTTAAAGAAATGGAAGCTGACGATCTTGTAGAAATTTCTGATAACGGAATAAAGGTTAAGAATATGGGAAGAATGTTAATCAGAAATATCGCTATAAACTTTGATGGATACATTGAACGAAAAGAGGATAAGGCTAAGTATTCCCGAACTGTTTAATCTCAATAGAACACGGGTTTAACGGATCGGCACGGATAATTTTTCATTCAAACACTAAAATTCTATTGTAAATAAAATCGAAGCTAAAAGTTTTTGATTCGGTTCGTCTCTCTATATACTCTGCAACCTTTTCTAATCTTTTAGGTATTGAAAGAATTTTTTCCTGAGCTTTTTGTGCAAGATCATTTAAGCCGGTTAACAATTCGATTTCCCAGAACTTAATTGCTTCTTCAACAATTTTTTTATAATCACTCGGACCGTAAATTCCGACTCTTCTTACAACATCAGCCATATCACGAAAATTTGGCATTGAGTGACCCGGCATATCAATAGCAGGCATAATTTCAGCAGCAGAAAGTAACGCTCTGTTGGGATCAAGTTTTAAAACTTCTTTAAATACATTTCTATAAAAAGTAAAGTGCTTGGCTTCATCTGCGGCTATGTTACTTAAAATTCCATTTAGTAACGGCTCATCTTCACCAGCAAGTTTTCCTGTGTTTTTATGTGAAAATTGTGTTGCACGTTCTTGCAATGTTGTATAGACAAATACTTTATAAGGATCTTTATCCCACTCTGGATTAAAGCCGCTTTCAACATAATGGAATTGCATCAGTTCAACTTCACGGAAACTGAATAATCGTGCATCGCGAACATAATCTCTTAAAACAGCACCGTGCCTGTCTTCTTCTGCCGTCCACATGTTATTCCATCGGGACCAAAAACTTCTATCGCCAAGATATTGCGCAATCAATCGGTGAAAGTGCGGTAGTCCTTCTTCTGTTAAAAGATTTAAAGCAACAGCAACTCTAACTTCATCTTTTACTCCACGTACACGCTCACGAAGTTTTTTAATATTTGCTTCCTGATCATCATTTGTCTTTTCATCTGCTGGAAGAAAGTCTGATGAAAACCATAATTTTCTTTTATCGATATGATCGTCCATCCATTCTTTAACTTTACTTTCTAGTTGATTGAGTACTTCAGTTTTATTAGCGGTGCCTGTTTGTAAAGATTCTTGTTCTTTTATTAATATTTCCATAGTCACATATTTTGTTTGTGTAATCGTTTAGTTTTATAATTAAATAATAAAAATGATTTGAACAACAAGGAAGTAATCTAACCAGCAAATAAAAGATTTTACATTAAATTTACAAAGATTTAATCGTTAAAATGTGGGAAAATATGTCACACTTCGATAAGCACAGTGTGACAGAATCCTGATCATAACATGAGCTCTAATCGCTAGGTCTTTCACTCATTTTTGCTGTTGCAAAAAAATCATTATAAAAACGCTTTGTGTATTCATCAACCAGTTGGGTTATCCGCTCCTGGCTTGATGATTTAATTATCAAACCTGCATGATAAGCTTTCTTTAACCGCCACCAAACTTCAGGCTCAGTGTAAGCATCAAGATCAGGCCATTCCTGTTTGGAAAGAGAAGTAATTATTGCGGCAAAATCATTTGTTACTTTGGGAAGCACATAAGGTTTTTCGCCATTTAAGATTTCAATCTTAGCCCATTCTCTCCATAGATTTATTCCGGTTGCAGCTTCAACAAGAGATGACAGATTGGCTCCTCCAACCCTTGCAGAAGTTTCAAGAAAATAAAGTCTACCGTCTTCCGCACGAATAAATTCCGAATGAGATACTCCACGCAGTAAACCCAAAGCTTTCAATACTTTTGCATTTAAATCCAACACCTCTTTAGCTTCTTCAGATTTGCTATCCAGAGTTTTACTGGTAAATACTCTCCCTTGATGAGCAACTTCGAACGGAGGAGTTCCGTATTTGCTTGCTAATCCAAAAACAATTTTTCTATCATTAATAATTGTATCAACATGATAGATGTTTCCGGGAATAAATCTTTCCATCAAAAAGAAAGATTGTTCATCAGCGAGGTAATTAATTCTATCCCACATTTCTTGTTTATTATTAACTTTTTTTAATCCGTATGAGCCGGCAAGTAAACGCGGTTTAATCATGTACGGAAAGGGTACAGTGTCAGCAAACTCATTTATTTTTTTATGATTAAGAATATGCAAAAAATCGGGTACAGGGATTCCGTTTTCCCGTGCAACCATTCGCATAGCAAGTTTATCACGAAAGTGCCTTGCGGTAGTATCACCCATTCCTGCAATTCTTAAATGCTCTCTAAGTGAAGCTGCTCTTTCAACATCAAAATCATCAAGGGCAACAATCCTATCTATCTGCTCTGTCCGGGCAAGATAACTTACACCGTATAATACATCCTGCATATTCCAGTCTTTGTTTTTATCCGGGATGTAAAATATTTCATCAAGACTTTCTCTTGGCCAATCAGCATTTTCTAAACTTTTAGATGTTAGTAAAATTACGCGGCAGCCTTGCGCTTTGGCTTCACGCATAAAATCAAAACCTTTTTCATAACTGGAAATACAAAGAATAGTTAGCATAATCCCTCCTTAGTGTTTCTTTATTGTCTCTAGTATCTTATCGGAAAAATTATATTTTAACACTAACGTACAAAACATCACTTAGTTAAAGTCTGTATCAACATTACATTTAATTTTATTAAAATCAAAAATCAGATTTATTTATAAGACGCATTATCGGATAAATGTTTTCGCCTTTATCATAAAAAGGTGAGCGTTTATAAAAGAAATCCAACCGCTCTCCCTCGTTATTTCTAAATGCTTCATCTTCATCAAGTTTTTTAAAAAACTCAAAGCGCAAGTCGGAATCATTTTTTAACATTTGCTTTGCAATTGGTTCCATGACATACGCTTCCGCGTATTCTTTCCGTTCAAAAAATGCATTAAAAAAGCCCCACTTAACAAATGAATCCGGCGCATCAGGTTCTAAAAGATTTACTATCACACGCAATTGTCTTTGGTTGGCAGGTACTACTATTGTTCCCGGATCAAGGGTTACCCAATCAGAGAACGGTTCACAGGTAAAAGAGGGAAGATGTCTGCCTTCATAAGGTCTTGCTGCAAACTGAATATTTTTGAATAGGTATTTTTCAACTTTTATCTTTTTAGCGGTATGAATTTCGTTAAACTTAATTTGATGGAATTTTATGACCTCAATAACGCTAACAAATTGCTGTGGAATTATATAAGCTTTGGGTACAATAATTTTTTTTAGAGAGTTTGCTTTGTTAAAAATCGGAATTTCAATTTCGATTGGATTACCTGTGTATTTACGAACTGTTGTACCTGTAATCTCACTATACTCATCGTACCACTCAAACCCCTTAAAAGAAAATTTATCAAATTTTCCGTTACCAGTTAGTATAAGCGGGAACTTCTTTTTATCAACTAAATAATTTTTTATTGTTTGTTTATCTGCTAACCTATTAAGAGAAATAATTTCTTTGTGATTATCATTTACAAAACTTAATGTGTGCACCATCATCGATTTAGTTGAAAACACGCGATTTGCAAATGGTTTAAGACTATGAGTTTCTACAAGTAAACAAATTCTGTTTTGAGCGGCACAATAACCGTGAGATAATCTTGGTGGTGATGGTAAATCCAAAATCCCGCTTTCAATTGTTCCGGATTTAAATTCCATATATGGACCGATGATAAATCCATCTGCTTCAACCTTGCCAACTAAATAAGGCATATACTTTTTATCAATAAAACTTAATAATCCACGATCAATATTTTGATGAGTTTCAATACCGTATGTAACATGATATTGATAATCGGCTCCGTTTGTTGTGTGATTATCAATCATAAAATCAGGCAGCCAATCATTAAAAAGATTCAGGAATGATCTTATCTCAGGAGTATCGGCTTTCAGATAATCACGATTAAGGTTAAGATTAAGGGCATTAGTTCTCCAGCCCATTTTCTTTGGACCGTTTTGATTTGGTCTGTTAAATGGACTTACTCTTTCGTGACCATCAACATTAAGAACAGGGATGATTAATAGAATTGTATTATCTAAAAGATTTTGTTTTTCTTTTGTGATAAGAATTTCGCGAAGTAAAAGCATACAAGCATCTTTGCCTTCAACTTCACCCGGATGAATTCCGTTTTGAATAAGGATTATAGCCTTGCCTGATTTCTTTGCTTGTTCAGGAGTAAACGCTTTATCCTTTGATACTATAATAACTTTTAACTCTCTGCCCTGCGGAGTAACACCAATGGTTTGAATGTTTACATATGGAGTATGGTCAGCAAATTTTTGGAAGAACTTCAGCGTATTTTCATAATCCGGGGATTCAAGTTGATTTGATTTTTCAAAGTGTGTTAACCACAGTTTACTAATATTTTTTTTTGCCATTACGCTTTATCTAAATTATAAAAATTACTTTATTACCAGAGACTGGAACTTAGTGTGTTTCTCTAATATTTTTCTAACGTACCAACAGCCTGGAATTATTTTTAAATTGTTTTCTTCTGCATAAATAAGAGCTGCAAGAACAACCTTTTCTGCAAGCCCCTGCCCGCGCAAATCAGGAGGAGTATATGTTGAATACAATTCGATTACATCTTTATCTTTAGCATAAAGCACATAAACTTCACTTCCATCAATATCAAGAACGAAGCGGCTGCCATAAATATCATTAACTACTTTATTCATAAAATATTTCTCAGTTTTAAGTTCTTCAGTAAATCATCATATCCAACAAATTGAATCCCATCCCAACCGAGTTTCTTTGCCGCATCAACATATTCTAAAATATCATCTATAAATATATGTTCATTCGATGCAAAGCCCGATACCTTTTCAACTGATTGATAAATTTCTTTTTCGGGCTTAATGTATCCAGCTTCGTGCGAGAGAAATAGTTTATCAAAGCACTTTAAAAATTCATAATGCTGATAACCATACTTTTTATGAATTGAATTTGTATTTGATAACAGGTACAGTTTGTATTTCTTTTTAAGCTCGGATAAAATTGCAACAACATTATCATTAAGAGAAAAAATATCTGACCAGTATTGACAAAATGTTTCTTCATCTATTACATGATCAAGATAATTTAGCATCTGAGCTATAAAATCTTTTTCAGATATTATTCCTTTCTCAAAATCTCGATGAATGTTATAATTTTTTTTATACAATTCCATGAATTGTTCGCCAATTCCGTCTTTATGCCTGTTCACTTTTTCAACAAAGTATTTGTAATCAAAACGAACAAGAACCTGCCCAAGATCAAAAACTATTGCTGAATATTTATTATTTATCATCAGCAATCACAAAAAGATCGTCTGAAAGTCCCTTATTAATCTTAACACTGCTCACTGTCATTTCAACAGATTGTGGTCCAAAGGATTGTGTTAGTTTAAATGGATATTTAATTCCATCAACTTCTGTATAATCACCAAATATTATAACCTGTTCAATTAATCCCATTTGGGTTTGTAATTCCTTTTGCTCTTTAATTTTTAATCCGGATTCTGAATCAAAATACGCAAACCACCTTATTCCTGAAGGTAAAGTCATTTTTATTTTGTCAGCATCCTTCCCGTCAATTTTATCAACACCCTCATAAGACACTTTGATTCCAAAATTTTCAGGATTTAATAATAGTTCCATTGATGCTTCTGTTTTGAGTTGTTCAAGTTCTTTTCCTGTTACTTCAATACTTTGGTTAGCGGCTTTCATAACACCCTTTTCGCCATCAAAAATTATTGTTTGATCCATTCCTCCTGCCTTAACTTCCTGGCGCATTTTATTTGGAGTTTTTTGTTTTACAATAATTGTAAGCGGCTGCCCCATTGCTGTTCCGCGCATAATTGTAGTTCTATCCTCAACTTTAGAAAGGGCATCTCTACCGCCAATTGCATCTATATATTTTTCCAGAATAATTTTCGGGTCAATATTTTCTGTTGATGAAGAATCCTGAGCAAAAATATTTTTATTTGTTAATAACAGAACGGCGATTAAAAATATCCATAAGATGTTTTTCATATTTATTCCTTTGTTTAAAAATTTTATGCATAAAAATACAAATAACATTTAATTAACAGTAAAGTGATTTAATCGATAATCATTGATTAAACCCTTATATTATGATTAAAAGTTTAATAATTCCGCAATTCTTAATTTTGCATTAACAATTACGCAAAAAATTAATGATACCAGTAAAGATTTTATTACAAGCCTTAATCTTAACCTCAATATTAAATGCTCAACATTTTACAATAAAAGGTAAAATTTTTGATGCGGGCACAAACTCTATACTCAGCTTTGCCAATATCCGCATTGATGGAACAACTCTCGGGACATCAGCAAATGTAAATGGTGAATATGAACTCAAAATAAAAAAAGGAGAATATATACTTATTGCATCATTCATTGGCTATTTTTCTGATACCTTGAAAATTGTTGCAGATAAAAATATAAATGATGTAAATTTTTCTTTAAGACAATCACAAATATCCTTACCTGATATTGTAGTAAAACCAGGCATTAATCCAGCCTTAGAAATTATCCGGAAAGCAATCGAAAAAAAATCTTATCGTAATACAAAGTTGAACAACTACATAGTTGAAGCTTACACTAAGGGCTTGATACGAACTACAGAAGATATCTCTGCGGATAACAATAGCATTGGCGTTGGTCTTGGTGGAAGCGATACAACTGAATTAATTGTTTCGGGTATCCTTGAAAACCACAGCAAAAATTATTTTCAAAAACCGGATAAGTTTAAATCCGTTATACTTGCCAGAAAACAAAGCGCAAATTTCCCGGCATCAATCAATATCTTAACTGGTGGAAAATTTATTCAGGATTTTTATGAAAATGAAGTGAACTTTTTAGGAAGTGATCTACCCGGCCCGATTTCTGACAACGCACTGAATTACTACTACTATTATATTGAAAATATTTTGGCTCAGAACAATAGAACTGTTTATCAAATTCATATTGAACCGGATAATTCCGCTGATCCTGGTTTTTCCGGAAAAATATTTATTGCAGACAGCACCTTTGATTTGCTTAAAGTTGATTTGATACTGAATCGTGCCGCCAACACCGGAAGATTATTTGATTCTGTAAATATCTATCAACAATTTGATGAATACGATGGAATAGTAATGCCCGTTGATTATCGTTTATTTGTTAAAGCTAATGTTCTGGGATTAGTAAGATTTGGATTTGAATTGAGCACGATAATGTTTGATTACTCAATTAATAAAAACATTGATCAAAATATTTTTGATAAAGCAATTGTTACTGTTTTGCCAGTTGCTGATGATGTTGATTCGTCTTATTGGCAAAACACACAAACTATCCCAAATACATTAGAAGAGGAACTTGCTTATCAGCGAATAGATAGCATTAAAAATGTTCCTAAAAACATTTGGGATGATTTTTCTTTACTTAATACCAGCACCAACTTATCAGACAACATCTCAATCAGTGCACCATTGGGTATGTATCATTTTTCTCGTGTAGAAGGGCATTCCATTGATTTTGGAGTTTTTGTTGATGATGTTTTTTCCAGAAGATTTAATTCATCTTTAAAAACATCTTATGGATTTTCTGATCAAAAATTTAAATGGGATTTTAGTGCAGGATATTTATTGGGTGATTATCGCACATGGGAAATAAAATTTGCTGCGTTTAATAAAACAAATATTATGTTTGGCAGTTCCGATAAATATGGGGAATTAATATCAACACTTATTACGTTAATTTCTAAAAATGAATTCCGGGATTATTACTATTCAAAAGGATTTGAAATAGGGTTTGAAGGTGAAATATTTCCAATTTTAAATTTGCGAACCGGATTTAAAAACAACACTGATAATTCAGCCTTAGTAAATTCTGATTATTCCTTTTTTAATAAAAACAAATCTTATAACAACAATCCTCCGGTTTATGAAACAAGAATTAATTCCATCAGCCTTGGGTTTGATATTGATTTTAGGGATTATATTGAAGACGGATATTTTAGAAGAAGAACAGCTTTTGGAAGATCTTTTATTCTTTTCTCCGGAGATATTACTTATTCCAACAAAGGATTATTTAATAGCGGAATAAATTTTACTACTTATGAGTTAAATACAAGAGCATTTCTGCAAACTTTTAAATCAGCTTCGTTAAATATTAATGTTTATGCAAGACTGAATGACGGGACTACGCCATTTCAAAATTTGTATTCGGTGCCGGGAAACATAGACGTTTTATTTCATTCTCAAACTTTTAGAACATTGAATATAAATGAAATTATCGGAGACAAAATATTAACATTAAATTTTACTCACGATTTTAGGGATGAACTTTTTAGATTGCTGAACATTCCTAAAATAAAATATTGGGAAATAATGTTGTCTTTAATATTTAATGCAGCCGTTTCAGATATTTCCAACAAAACATCCGAAATTCTTACTAATCCCGTCAAATCCCTTAAGCATCCATTTTATGAAGTTGGCTTTGGTTTGGGACAGGGATTACTTCCATTTAAAATTGAGTTTATGTGGAAACTAAATTATAAAGATGGAAATAATTTTAGGGTTGGAATGAATATGCCAATGTTATAAGACTATCCGATTAAGCAAAAAAAAGCGCTCTTAAAAGAGCGCTCAAAAGGAAATAAACAGAACTTATTTCTTGGGTTTTGCTTCACTTACGATGATATTACGACCCTTGAGTTCAGAACCATTTAGTGCCTGAATAGCCGCAGCAGCTTCAGCTTCAGTTTCGAATTCAACGAAACCAAAACCTCGTGATCTACGGGTCTCTTTATCAGTAACAACCTTTGCTGAAAGCACGTTGCCATGTGCGGCAAATGCAGTCTGCAAATCTTCGTCACTAGCTGACCAGGGGAGACTCCCTACAAACAATTTAGTACTCACGAAACGAACCTTTAATTAATTGAACAAAAAAACGTCGATCGACGCGGGAATAAAATAATATTATTATTTAAAGAAACAAAGAAAAAATAAAATTAATCCTTTAATTTTAGACCTAAACAGGGCTTTTTGTCTCAACTTGAATCTTTAGCGGCCAATATTTAGCCGAGTTTTACTAATTATTTTTTGATGAGGGTACTCTGAATACGCTGCAAGCGGACACTAAAAATCACAATAGTTTTGCTATAGTGTCCTTAATATTTTCAACAGCAATCACTTTTATTTCTTTAGAAAGTTTAATTGATTTTAAATTTCCCTCTGGAACTATTGCTGTTTTGAATCCAAGTTTTTGGGCTTCCTGAATTCGTTTCTCGATATGCCCTACGCTTCTAATTTCTCCCCCTAAACCAACTTCGCCAATAATTATTGTTTGATTGTCAACAACCTTATCCATTAAGCTCGAAGCAATGCTCACACAAACTGCAAGATCAGCAGCAGGTTCTATCACACGAATTCCTCCTGCAATATTTACAAAAACATTATTTGCTGAAGCGCGAACATTTGCTCGTTTCTCTAATACAGCTAATAGGATCGATAATCTTTTCTGATCAAAACCATTTGATACACGCTGGGGATAACCGAAATTTGACGGAGTGACCAATGCCTGAACTTCCAAAAGAATCGGTCTGCTTCCTTCGATACTTGACGTTACAACAGAACCGGGAGTTTGTTTTTCACGCTCACTTAAAAATAATTCGCTTGGGTTGTTAACTTCACGCAACCCATCTTCGCGCATTTCAAATACACCTATTTCATTTGTACTTCCAAATCTGTTTTTTTGTGCGCGTAATATTCTGAATGAATGATTTGATTCGCCCTCGAACTGCAAAACAGTATCAACCATATGTTCAAGAATTTTTGGACCCGCAATCATTCCCTCTTTTGTAACGTGACCGATTATTATAACCGAGTAATGATTTTTTTTTGCTTCCTCCATCAGCAGGGCAGTGCATTCTCTGATTTGTGTTATTGTTCCGGGAGAGTTTTCTAATTCACTTCTGTATGTGGTTTGGATGGAATCAATAATTACAACAGATGGAGAAATTTCTTTAATCGCACCAAGTATATTGGATAATTCAGTTTCGGCCTGCACAAAAAAAGAGTCTGATTTTACATTCAGTCTGCCCGATCTCAATTTGATCTGTTTTTCTGATTCTTCACCGGTTACATATAAAACTTTTTCTTTAATACTTGCAGCCGCTTGCATTGCAATTGTAGATTTACCAATTCCCGGATCACCGCCCAGAAGAATAACAGAGCCGGGCATAATTCCACCACCCAGCACACGATCAAACTCAATTATGCCGGTTTTTATTCTGTCTGCTTCATCTGCTGAAATATCAAGAATTTTATTGTAGCTAAATCTTGATTTTGAGATGTTTGCTTTGCGTGGTGACGTTTCTACTATTTCTTCTGTAAATGAATTCCAGCTTTCACATTCCGGGCACTTACCAATCCAACGTAAAGATTCATATCCGCAGTTTGAACAGATGTATTTTATTTTTGTCTTACTCATTATTAAGTCAAATGAAAAACGTCAAAAGTCAAATGGTAATTTATTATAAAAAGCTTCCAACAATTTTTTCTACTTTAGCTAATGCAGTTGCTATCTGGCCAACATCCTTACCGCCTGCAGTTGCAAGATGAGGACGGCCGCCGCCACCGCCGCCAACAATTTTTGCAAGCTCACCAACAATTTTTCCTGCACTTAAATTTTTGGATTTAATTAAATCATCAGACACAACCGACACAATTCCGACTTTATCATCAATTTGCGCAATCAGTACTCCTACACCGGTTTTTATTTTATTTCGCATTTCATCACCAAAGAATTTCAACTCATCCATTGATTCGGCATGAACTTTACCTTTATAAATTTTAATGCTTTTTTCATCAGAAGCTAAAGATAAAATATGATCAAGCTGTTCAAGTTTTTCTTTCATCCTTAATTCAGCATTTTCTTTTTCAAGTTTTTTCTTTGTATCAAGCAGTTCTTCAATTCTTTGTTCATTTTGTTTTAATTGATCTTCTTGAGCGTGAATATATTTTTCAACACCCGCACCTGTAACTGCTTCTATTCTTCTTACACCGCTTGCAATTGATGCCTCATTCGTAATTTTAAATAAGCCAATCTCTGAAGAGTTGTGTACATGGGTTCCACCACAGAATTCCATAGTAAAATCGCCAAACTGAACTACATTAACTTTATCACCATACTTATCGCCAAAGAACATAAGTGCACCCATTTTTTTTGCTTCTTCAAATGGTGTGTTGCGATGATGAATAAGCGGAAGATTTTTTCTGATTTGCTGATTAACTATTGCTTCAATCTCTACTAATTCATTCGTGGATAATTTAGCAAAATGAGTAAAATCGAATCGTAATCTATCCGGACCAACGTAAGAACCGGCTTGTTGAACGTGTGTTCCCAAAACAGTTCTTAAAGCTTTATGCAAAAAGTGAGTTACAGAATGATTACGCATTATATCCCATCGTCTAACCTCATCAACTTCTGCAATAACCTCTGCACCGATTTTTAAAGCTGTATTGTTTGAATTAATAACATGAACTATCCCACTATCAATTTTGGCTACATCAATTACATCAAACTCTTTATTATTAAAAATTATTTTACCCAGATCATCAACTTGTCCACCGGATTCAACATAAAACGGAGTTCTGTCAAGTATCACCAAAGTATTTTCACCATCGTTTTTAATTCCGGTAATCTTAGCTTTACTTTTTAATTCATCATAACCTGTAAATATTGTTGGATTAGAATCAACTAAATCAAAACCGGATAAATCATTTAATGATATGCCAACTGAAGCAAATTTATCTTTTGATGCTTCACGCCCTCGCATTTTTTGTTCATTCATAAGCTTATTAAAACCTTCTTCATCAATAGCAAAATTAATTTCTTTTGCCATAACATTCGTAAGATCAACGGGAAAACCAAAAGTATCGTAAAGCTTAAATACATCATTGCCAGGAATTACTTTTACTTTTTGTTGAATTAATGTTTTAACAACACTATCAAACAAATCAATTCCCCTATCCAGTGTTGCATTAAAACTATCTTCTTCAGCATTAATAATTTTTTTTACATAATCCTTTTTTTCAACAATCTCCGGAAAAACATCTCCCATTGTTTCTACAAGAACATCCACCAGTTTATAAAGAAATGGTTCTTTAAGATTTATTTTTCTTCCATATCGTGAGGCGCGTCTTAAAATTCTGCGCAGCACATAACCTCTTCCATCATTTCCGGGAACAGCTCCATCGGCAATTGCAAAAGTTAAAGCACGGATATGATCCGCAATAACGCGCATAGGAATTCTGTCTTCTTCTTTATCATACTTAACTTTTGAAAGTTCAACTACAGCTTCGATAATCGGAGTAAAAACATCGGTTTCATAATTTGATTTTTTATTTTGCAGCACTGCACACACACGCTCAAATCCCATTCCGGTATCAACATGTTTTGCTGGAAGTTCGTGTAATTTTCCATTTTCATCTCTGTTATATTGGATGAAAACTAAATTCCATATTTCAATACACTCCGGTGAACCTGCATTTACAAGTTCAGCATTTTCAAGATCATCACCAACGTTTATATGGATTTCTGAACAAGGACCACAAGGACCTGTTTCACCCATTTCCCAAAAATTATCTTTTTCTGCAAACTTTAAAATATGCGCTGGATTTATATCTGTTTCAGATTTCCAAAGTTCAAATGCTTCATCATCATCTTTATAAACTGTGGCCCATAATCTTTCTTTAGGAAGCTTCCACACTTCAGTAAGTAATTCCCAGGCCCAGGCAATTGCTTCTTTTTTGTAGTAATCTCCAAAAGACCAATTGCCTAACATTTCAAATAATGTATGATGATAAGTATCGTGACCAACTTCTTCCAAATCATTATGTTTTCCGGAAACGCGAATACATTTTTGAGTATCAACTGCTCGTTTGTATTCCCGGGTACCTTTACCTAAAAAAACATCCTTAAATTGATTCATTCCGGCATTAGTAAAAAGCAACGTTGGATCATCGAAAGGCACAACTGGAGAGGAGGAAACTATTCTATGATCTTTATCTTTAAAAAAATCCAAAAATTGCTGACGAATTTGTCGCGAAGTCATATTTACCTTTGTAAAAATTTTGAAGGTAAAAATAACAAATTAACTCTTAAGCGGGAACTTGTTATTTGGGTATAATTCAGGTTTTTAGGGCTATCATTTTGGCAATAAAATTGCATAAAAAACTATCCCAATAAACAAATTATGATAATCGTGATGTCAGAAAATCAACAAATAACAGACAGTGAACTAATTCTTCAAATCTACGGCTATAATCAAAATGCATTTGAAGAGCTTTTTAATCGCTATTCAGCAACTATTTATTCTTTGATTAAAGAGATAGTTACAAATCCCCGGTTAGCTGAAAAAATTTTATTAAATGTTTTTTCGGTTTTTTTAAAACGATTGGAGTACTATAACACAGATACCGAAAGTGTTTTTACATGGTTGGTTTTGCTTGCAAGAAATCTTTCAATTGATACTCTTAATCGTATAAAACAGGGAGATGAATTTTCTGAGTATACTGATGAATATGAAATTAAATTTATTCTGCCCAGGCTTTCAAGAGAGATAACTCCTATAAGTATTGATAACAAAACAGAGTTCTGTGAAAAAGTGAGAACATATAAAAGTAATCTTACCGAAGCACAAAATCTGACGTTATCACTTGTATACTTTGAAGGATTGGATGAGGAAGAGATTGCAAAAAGATTAAATGTACCGGTTGTCACAGTACGACAAAAAATATTAAGCATAATGGAAAACCTTTATGAGCAGTACACCGGGAAAACTGAAAGTACTTCAAATAAGGAAATTTTAAATCTCATTAAGGTTGAAGCTTTAGGCTGCCTCTCATCAAAGGAAAAAGAGATATTAAACAAAGTTAGACAAAATGAATCTGATTTTTTATGGAAGGAATTAGGTGAATATCAAAATTTAACAGCATTACTCTCTTTATCTGTTCCAGTACAAAACCCGGCAACTAATTTTATCGAACAAATAAGAAATTTATTTAGAGTAATTGTGCAAGGAGAACAAGGCGAAGTTAGAATTCCGGAACCTGAGCCAGAAATGGTTGAACAAGTTCAGGAGCCGATTCAGGAAATGATTCAAACACAACCTCAAAATCATGAACCTGTCATTCTCAAGCAACCGGAGGTTCAGGAAAAACGTAAGTCTAATTTTGAATTAAAATTTAGAGAGCGTGACCCCGAAGAGCTAAGTATTTTGAAAAAGCTGGAAAACATTGAAACCTCTATCAAGAATGAGTCTGAGGTTATAAAGGAAGAAAAGAAAATTCAATTTAAAGACTATGTTGTTCCAGAAAAAAAATCTGAAATAGCTCCCCAAAAACCTGTTCCCTCTGTGCAAATTAAAGAAGCAGTAAAAGAAATAATTACTGAAAATAAATCGAATGAAAACAGAATCTTTTCATCAAATAAAAATGAATTAAGTATTGAAAATGATGATCCATCAATAGTTATTGATGAACCCCCGGCAGCCCGGCAAAAAGAAGAAGTTATTACTAAGGGCAAATTAATTCCTAATAGCAGTATAAATTTAAAGGAATTACTAAAAAAGAATGAAGTCAGTACAAATATTAAAACAACTTCTACAGACAAGTTAAAAGATGAAAAGAATGTTGAGAAAAATACTCTCACTCAATTAGCTGATTCCTCTGATATAAAAATCAAGGCCAACTTACCGCCGCAGGAAATTAAAAAAGCGAACTTGATTGTTGATAGGGAAGAAAAGAAAATTGCGCCTGAAATATCAACACCGGTACATGAAAATGTTGAATTTAAAAACAAAAAATCAGAATTAAATATTGAAACTAAAAAAATTGAGCCGGTACAATTAAATGAAACTAAGCTTAAAGATGAAAATGACAATATATCTTTAGTTGAAAATTCTGATATTAAAATAAAATCTAACGAGCCTCCAAAGGAATTTAGAAAAAGTAATGTTTTTATCAACTCAACACCACATAATACTTCACCAAAACCATCACAAACGTTAACCAAAAAACCTGAGCCATTAAAACAAAATGAAGAAGTAACTCATTCGTTTGGGAAAAAACTAAACACTACAATTACACCTACACCAGCAATTGATAAATCAAAATTAAAAATAAGAGAAATTAAATTTACAGAAGAGGATAACCACGCAACCAGTTCAAAACATGAAATTATTCCTGGTGGTGTTGAAACTAAACCTACTGCGGAAAAAGTAATTCCTGCTGCTCCTGTAAAAACATCAATAAACGTTGATGAAATTATTGCAAAGATTGAAAATGCTGAACAAGAGCCAATGACTTACGCTGATGTTAGGAAATTCAAAAACAGAAAGCAGAAGCCAGCTGGCAAAAGAAAAATTTTATACATTGCGGCGGCGGTTATAGTTTTATTTGCGGTATCATCAGTTTTTCTCTTTATAGATTTTAAAGGTACTTCAGAACAGGTTGCAACTAAGAACCCGAAGCAAGAAAAAAGAGAGGTAGCAGTAGAATCAAGTCTTGTTACAAACCCAAAT
>DASVGS010000328.1:0-2083 GCA_036379435.1 Ignavibacteriaceae bacterium | reverse complement strand
ACTTAAAACCCAACAAAGGGGGGAGCGCAGAAACTTTAGGCAGGTGGCAGATTACTCTATGCCGAATGTATCTGAAAAAGTTGTCCGGATTATTATAAGCTACGTGGATTATATTAAAAGGGTAGTCTGGGAACAATAAATTTTAATCAATTTGCTGGTAATGGCCCTGCAAGTCTCATGCTTGCAGGGCTATTTGTTTTATTATGTTTTTGTTAATAAAAGATTTTTCCTATTAACAGACTTTCGAAAAGGGAAATATAACTAGTTAATCCTTAATAACCCAAGTAATCCACAAATAGGAAAGGTTTGGGGATAAAAAGGCCAGATAAATTTTGCAGAAGAAATGAAATTTGTATTCAAAACCTTGCAAATTATTTTATGATTTCCCAAGCAAAATCCTCTTCACAACTGGGCTTTTACAGCACCTTTGAAGAACAACTGAGCAGGAAGCATCCGCTTTACATTTTAGCAAACCAAATCAATTGGAATATTTTCGACGAAGCTTTTGCAAAATTGTATTCTGAAGAAGGCCGACCTGCCAAACCGATCCGGTTGATGGTATCATTGATCCTGCTGAAACATATCCGAAATATAAGCGACGAGAGCGTGGTAGAACAATGGGGAGAGAACGCTTACTATCAATATTTCAGTGGTGAAAAAATGTTTGCCGCCAAGGAACCCTGTGAAGCATCAGAACTGGTACATTTCAGACATCGGATCGGCAGCGAAGGGATAGAGCTGATTTTTAAAGAAAGTATTCGCATTAATGGAAAAGATGGTCAGGATCCGGAAGCAACAACAGACACAACGGTTCAGGAAAAAAATATCACGTATCCGACAGATAGCAAGTTGCATCGCAAGATCATAAAAAAGTGTATAGCCATTGCAGAGCAGGAAAGCATTGAACTGAGGCAAAGTTACAAGTGGGTTTTGAAGAAATTATTAATGGATCAGCGTTTTAGAAACCATCCCAAAAACAAAGGCAAGGCAAGGAAAGCAGATAAAAAAGTAAAAACCATTGCAGGAAGATTGGTTCGGGAATTGGAACGAAAATTACCTCCTAATCTTTATCAGGACACTGTTGTGTTATTTAAAAAAGTATTGGCACAAAAGAGATCAGATTCCAATAAGATTTATTCTTTGCATGAACCCGCTGTTCAATGCATCAGCAAAGGAAAAGAACACAAAAAGTATGAGTTTGGATCAAAGGTTTCCATCATTACCACAAAAAACACCGGAGTGATTATTGGTGCCATCAACATAGAAAAAAATATACACGACAGTAAAACATTGCAAGCCGCTATTGTACAACAACAAAGGCTTACAGGGATCACTCTTAAAAATAATTTCGTTGACAGGGGGTACCGGGGAGTAAAAGAAGTTTTAGGAACAAAAATTATTTTACCTGATTCACCAGGCAAGAAAAGAACCAGTTATCAGAAACAACAACTGCGAAAAGGATTTAAAAGAAGAGCAGCGATAGAGCCGAAGATTGGGCATCTCAAACAAGACCACCGGCTGAGCCGCAACTTTTATAAAGGAATTACAGGAGATAACATCAATGTGATGCTTGCGGCAGCGGCCATGAATTTTAAAAGGATGATGAATAAGTGGAAAATGAATCCACCTTTATTTTTATTTCATTTTTTTCAAACTCTTTACAAACTTATTAAAACAAAAAATGGAGAATTCTTCAGCTCTTTAAATCTTAAATTTGGTTTTTAAGGGTTGACTAAATAGTGGGGCTTTTGTATTTTTATCCATGATCTATTTTAAGGTTATTGTAAAAAATATGCCAAACCGATGTATTTCACCCCAACCTCCGTTATAATGCTGTTGTTCCGCCGGGTTTGATATATCAATCTATCTAAATTTGATAGGCAAAAGTTTTGATTTGATATAAACAGAATTTATGTAAATTTCATATTAATGAATTCCCCACTTCGCTATTATGTCCCTTTTGTAGATTTTTAGCTACAATTGGCATCATCGTCAGGAATCGCCCTCAACATCTCTTAGAAGCTGCTTCATTTAATCAATTGTAAGCTAATTATTTACTATAGAAGCCGATATGATTTGCCTG
>DASVGS010000327.1:0-2149 GCA_036379435.1 Ignavibacteriaceae bacterium | reverse complement strand
TGGAGTTTTTTGGGAAAGAAATAGTTTGCAGGAGCAGAAGAAGCATTCAGGTTTTTAATTTATCAATTCTTGTATGATAAATAAAAAATACACATTTTAGCAGCCCAAGTTTTATTGTTTAGGGCACCGGTTAACAGGTTAATACCCAACCCCGTCAGGTCCGGAAGGAAGCAGCGGTCAGTATATAATTTGTGTAACTGTGTGCCCCTTTTTTTGTAGTTATTGCTGTGTTATTTCGATCTTGATTGTAATTGTTAGAATGATCTTTATTTTAATATTATCGTTTGTAATGAAGATTGAAACAAAATTAAATTAAAGATTAACTAGTGGGGGAATTAAATAAACCAACTTTCCTTTAGCAGATTTGATGCTATTCTCAAATTCAATTTTTGCTAAAGTAGCGGGCGGAAAGACAAGATTAAAATTTCCTGTGCCGCAAAAGTTTATTATGTGGTGTGATAGATCGGGCTGATGACCAACAACAGCAATATTCTTAAAATCCATTCCATTTAAAAGATCAATCAGATCCGAAGTTCTGCATCCAATACCAAGATTATTTTCTTTTATCACTTCTGGCACAGATTGAATATTCTTAGAAATTATTTCTGCTGTCTGCACAGCACGGGTTAGCGGGGAGCTTAATATTAAATCAAAATTATGAATAAAGGTTTTCCAAGTTCGAGAAGCTTTGTTAATTATCTGTTTACCGTCTTCAGTAAGCTCTCTTTCAAAATCTTTTTTATTGATTGAAATATTTTCAGCAACACTATGTCTTATCAAATATAAATTCATTCTTTTATATCATAATTAATTGAAATAACAGTTATTAATTTATGGAAATCCATTAAAGCCCTGGAAAGTTGTTTTCCGGTTTTAGAACTCATAAGTTCATCCATTTTATCCTTTGAGTCAAACTCAATTTCGCAGAAGTAAGAATACTTTTGCTCAAGCAGTAAATTACTTTCAACTTTAGCAAGATTAATTTTCTTACCGGAAAGTTCTGAAAGATGAAAGATTATGCTTTCTTTAAAATGAGAAAGCGCCTGATCATTTTCAGATTTATGAAGAAAAAATAATTGTTTGTACATCAGCATTTTAACAAAAATGATTGAATAATTTGTTCGTATTGATTTTTATTGCTTTCGTATGTTGATTTTGGCGTTTCCATAATCATAATGATTTTTTTTGAAGCACAGGAAAATTCGAATAACTGGTAGATATTTTTATTGTCTACTAATTTGTTTGAATATCGTACTTTGCTGGAGTAATTATCTTTATTTGATAAACTTTCATTAAAATAATTCTCTGCTGAATCAGTGGGAGCAATTTCTGCAATTGAAATTCCTGCACCTAATTTTCCGCTTATATATTTTAATCCTTTTAACTTTTGTTTAACCAAATTTGAAATAGTTATAAAACCAAGTTTCTTCCAGCTGCTATCCAACTTTATCTCAAAATCTTTTTCATTTATGATCACTGAATTATTCTTATTGCCTGATTTATTATTATTAAAAAAATTGAGAATGGATTCTGCATCTACAATCTGAGGATTTTTCGTCTGAATTTTTTTAGTGCGAACCTCTCTGTAGACCAGGCTATCAAATAAATTTTTATCGCTTTCGTATTTGTTCAACGATACATCATATCTAAAAATATCATTTAACGGTTTGAATCTGGGAGCAGATGATGTAATACTTGTGTAAATAGCTGAATCAGAAATTGCAGAAATTGTTTGTTCAAATTCCTTCTCCGGAGTTCTTATTATTGTGAACTGACGGAAAACCAATCCGGATGAATACTGCTCCATTGAATAATAAGAGATTCGTTTTAAATCAATAACATCCTTTGATTTAAATTCTTCTGAAATAATTGCGAATCTTCGTGAACCGGATTTTTTAAAATTTAAATTCAAATAACCGTTTAATGATTCATCTTTAAGTATCAGGTTTAAATTTTTATCTACAATGGCAAATAAATTATAAACGGGATTCTGATTTTCTAATAAAATTGTGTAATAATTATCATTATTAATTTCTATGCTGTCAATCAGTATTTTATTAAATGAATTAAGACTCGTTTCGAATGTTAACAACCCATTCAATATTTTTTTACTGTTCATATCTCCGTTAATTGAGTTTTCAATTAATGT
>DASVGS010000326.1:0-5068 GCA_036379435.1 Ignavibacteriaceae bacterium | reverse complement strand
GCCATTCAGCCCACTAACAGGATAGAAGTCGTTAAAGTTAGAGGCTAATGTGCCGGTGGTACCGGTTTTATTAATACAATAAGTAACAAAATCAGTTTCTGCTGAAACGACTATATTATTCTTAACATCGTTTGTTCCATTTGATAAATATAATCCGTTAAATGCAACGACTCCCGTTCCGATATCAGAAATATTATCCATATAAATAGTATTATAATAAATGTTTGCTGTTGCATCTGCTGATGTTACTGAGATACCTCTTAAACTTGCAGTTGGATTTGCTGCTGTTAGATTAAATCCGGATATCATATTGTTATAAACATTATAAGTGCCTCCGGACTCAATGCTTATTGCCGTATTACCTGCTGTAGCACCATTTGAAATTGATGAAACACTTGTAATTCTGTTATCATAAATATTAACAGTTGAGCCCGCTACTAAATTAACAGCAACTATTGCTTGGTTTGCAGTTGTAGCTGAAATAGCCTGGTTTAGAACAATTCCGTTATTATAAACATCTGTACTTCCTGACCATCCCAAAGCAACAGCTCTTTGAGTGCCTTCAATAAGGTTGTCCTTAATTACAATTCCACTCATATAAGTTGTTGGTGTGGGGGATAAAGAAACGGTAACGATGCCTTGCATTCCCTGAGATACGCCAGCGAAATTAGTACTAATATGATTGTTTTCTATTGTAATATTTGTTGGAGTCCAGTTAAGGGCATTTTGTAATCTCCCTCTTAATTGTACAGCAGCTCTAAATAAATTTGAAGTGCTTGTTGAAGCTGCTTTATAAAAAATATTGCAATTTTTAATAACAACATTAGAAACATCGCCAACAATTGTAACAGGAAATGCATTGCCTACTGAATTAGTCTGATTAGTAATGGTAAGATCCCGTGTTGTTCCATCTACGGTATTTGATCCATCAAAAATTATATTTCTTGTAACTCTTAAATCATTCCAGGCTATATTGTTTTCCATCGGGATGCCAATTATCATAGCGCCTGATGGACCTGAATTTGAGTCAGATGTGTAAGGTAAAGTTATTACAGGTTGTACACCGGTATAAGGTTTGAAAGTGATAGTGTGAGAACCAGGATTAACAGCCAAACCTAAACCACCTGGAGTTGTTACTTCGGTTATATCACTGGTAATATAGAATGTACAATCACCCGTGATATTTGCATTATTGATTTCCTGGAATGCGGTTCTAAGGCTTGGAAAATCCGGATTGCTTCCACCAGGACCAGTACCATCAGCTCCAACATAATAATTACCGGCCATTGGAGTTCTTAAATCTATCTGATAAGCACCAAATCCGTTATTTGAAGCCAGTACATAAACATTATAAATAAAATCGCTCACTTTTTGAACCGATACATCTCCAAGTCCGCCTGCAGATGTTGAACCAAGTAGTGGGGTTGACCCAAAAAGAGTCGCTGATGCAGGCACACCACCGGGTACTTTAATAATTCTAGCATTATTTGAAGCTACCAGAAGATCATTAGCTACAATATAATCATCTCCTAAAATAGTATTCAGGTATCTAATTGCACTTCCACTAGTTGCAATAACTGTGGTTGGAATTGAACCGCCGGCAGTTCCATCGGAAGCATATTTTGTCGGAGACGTTCCGTGTGAATTATGATAAAAACTTGCATCCGGAAATGGACCAACAGAAGCACTGCTTGCTGTTTGTGCAATTGGAATTGTAGTTGATGTGAAAGTTTGTCCATTATCAGTTGTGGTAAATTTCAGCAAATTGCCTGGTCCTGCACTTGCTAGTGAAGTAGCAACCCAGATAACTATTGAATTATCAGCAGTTGAACCGGTAACAGTAAATTTATCCCCCAGCCTATCTGCAGTAGCATTATAGGTTATTACTGCAACCGGGGCCGCTGAGAGAGAATCATATCTGTATACCTTAAAAGCATCTGCAGACGCATTTGTAGTCATGTTGCAAACAAATATTTTTCCATCAGTAGAAACTTCGGCATCATTTACTATGGCTACGCCTCCTGCTATTCCGGTGTTATTAAGCTGACCAAGCGAATCACCAGTTAAAGCATTAAAGTAAATAATTTGCTTCCCACCTATAGCGGCGTTACGTGCAACTACGAAAAGTAAATTGTTACCACCTACTAAACCATAAGAAAGACCACGAGTTAAACTGCCGCTGTCCCAAACCGGTTTAGTTCCGGTAGCGGCTGATTTCTCCCACAATGTTGTAACTTGCGAATAACCTGTGCTCGCAAAATAAACTAGTGCAAAGATTGTAAATATTATCTTTTTCATAAGCTCCTCATAAGTAGTTTATTATTAATTGAATGAATAGAAGTGATCTTATTTGAATTGCTTTTGACATAACGAAATAGTTATAGTTAATAAGTATTAGCAAACATAAAAAATAAAATATACAATTGCAGTAAATTCTTAAATAAAATAGAATAATCTTCTATACGTATAAAAATAATTGACAGATGTTAAGTTATTATACTAAAAGTAATTTGTGAACAGTTCAGAGTTAATGAATTTATCCATTAAAATTCTTACCCCAAATTTTAGAAAAAAACATTTAGTTACTCAACTCACCATGCATTTCTTTCAACTCTTAAAAATCATTCAATAATTACACATATTGGTGTTTGTAATAAATGTAAAAGTATTGTAAAACCCCGTTTTTCTCTCTTTTAATAAGTGATCCAGTCATAGTTTTAGATGCGAAAAATTAATAATTCATTTAAGCTCGGAAAAGTTATTTACAATTAGATCAGTTAGAAAAATTTTTATGGAAAACATGTATCATAAATTTCATATTCCGGTAATGGGAACAGGTCATTCAATAGATTCTCCGATTCGTGTAGCACATCTTGGAATTTCATCTGTAATGTCAATTGTGGATGATATTCTTATAGAAAAAATTTACAATTATTATGCACAAAAATTTTCTATTGATGTTGAAGTAATTCACAAAAGTGATCTTTATGCAAGATCAAAACGCATTACTAACTATTTAAACCTTGTTGATAAAATTGTTTCACTTAAACTTGATGAAATAAAATTACTGCCTTTTTCAGAAGGAAATGAAAAAACTAAATACTTTGAACTCCTTCCGGATGATAGTACGTTAAAAAAGAAGTACAAATATTTTCTAACCATCCAAGATAAAAATGAAAAAGAATTAATCTCAAAAGAACTAACTGAATTAATGCGTGCCGGTTCTATTGATGTTAACATAATGTCAAAAGTCGATCGGACAAATTACGCTAAAGACGGAAGCATTTTAAGCGACGAATTCAGCGATGCAAAGGCTGCTCTGCGGGGATATGCTGAAAGTACACTTAATTCATCAATAGTTTTTTCTGCAGGATTTAACAGAAGTCTTTTAGGATATCTGTCACAGTTCAAAGATTTTTATCGTGATTCAAAAGGTCAGATAAAGAAAAAAATTATAATCAAAGTAAGTGATTTTAGATCAGCATTAATACAGGGGAAATTTTTAGCGACAAAAGGACTTGAAGTAAGCGAGTTCAGGATTGAGTCAGGATTAAACTGCGGTGGACATGCTTTTGCCTCGCAAGGATTTTTACTTCCTTCAATCTTAAAGGAATTTAAAGATAAAAGATCACAGCTTACTAAAGAGTTTTTGCCTTTGATTAAGTCGTATTATGAAAAACAAAATTGGTCTTTTGATGAATCGGATTTTAATTGCGAACCATTACTTACTGTTCAGGGTGGCATTGGAACAAGTGGAGAAGCACAGAGAATGATTGAAGATTTTGGATGTGATTCAACCGGATGGGGAAGTCCATTTTTATTAGTGCCCGAAGCCACCTGTGTGGATGATGATACTTTAGATTTATTAATGAATGCAAAAAAAGAAGATCTATATTTAAGCGGTGCATCACCGCTTGGTGTACCATTCAATAATCTAAGACAAACCGGTTCTGAATTATGGACAAAGAACCGGGCTGAAAGCGGTAAGCCGGGTTCACCCTGTCCAAAA
The DNA here is from genome assembly GCA_036379435.1 of Ignavibacteriaceae bacterium. Lineage (GTDB taxonomy): Bacteria > Bacteroidota > Ignavibacteria > Ignavibacteriales > Ignavibacteriaceae > IGN3. The sequence continues at coordinate 1,059 of DASVGS010000326.1, read as the reverse complement.
GGATTTTTGATTTCCGACAAACAGTATACTGATAAACCAATCTGCACGGCGTCCCGTCAATTTCAGAAAAATAAATTTGATGAAATTGCTGCAATGCAAATTCCTGAATTTGAAAAAGAAGAACTAAAAGATTCAATGTATGCAAAAGTCTGTCTTTGTGATCATCTTGCAAATGGTGCTTTGATTAAACTTGGAATATCTCCTAAAACAAAATCACCACAATCAATTTGTCCGGGACCAAATATTGTTTGGTTTAACAGAAAATATTCTCTTCAAGAAATGACAGATCATATTTATGGAAAAGGTAAATCTCTGGTTTCAGAAGATCGGCCGCATATGTTCTGCCAGGAATTAGAGCTTTATGTAAATTATTTTGAAAAGCTCGTTTTGACTATGGGTATCAGTGAAGCAGAAATTAAGTATCTGGAAACTTTTAAAACGAATCTTGAAAATGGAATTGAGTACATCCTTGATATTTCTAAGAGTAATGCCTATCCAAATGAAAATCTCAAATCCATTCCGCAATTCGTTCAAGTTCAAAGTAATAGATTAAAATTAATCTATTCACAAATTAAATAACCTTCCATAGCAGTAAATTTTTAATTGTTCAATTTGATCGTACCACTCAATTTATAATCTTTGCATAAATAATTTTCTTAAATCTTTAATACATTTAATTAATATTGATAACGAAAGAACAAGCAATAATAATTGTAAGAAATCTTGTTCCCGATATTGAACTAAAGGGAGTGAGAATATCTGATCAAATATCGGAGAACAAAAAGCTGAAAAAACTGCCTGCTGATTGCTGGTACGTAAGTTATTCACAAGTACCAATGCAGTATTTAAGCTGCTCAAATGGAAGCAGTATTTTTATATGCTTAAGCAAACAGGATGGGGAAGTAAAATTTCATTCTGCAATTTAGATTCTGAGTGTCGCATTTAAAATTTTAGTTATTAAATTAAGTAATCTTCTATTCATATAATTATTCTACTTGATTGATCATTTTGGTGAGAAAAAATTTATGAGGGTAAGATCAATCTCTCTTTATCGGTTTA
>DASVGS010000325.1:0-2580 GCA_036379435.1 Ignavibacteriaceae bacterium | reverse complement strand
ATTAATGCTAGACTGCTTGAGCACAGCATCGCCAGAATTAAATAGATCATAAATTATTTTAATATCCGTTAATTGAAAATGCACACAAGTGACAAAGATTTTTAGGATCAGCGAAGATCAGTACAATCAGTGTCATCAGTGTGCTATTGTTTTATAAAATTAATGCCCACCTTTGTGATGTGAGGCCAGATCGGCAGTTGCTCTTGGTTCTTTAACAAAAATCCAGAAGAAAACTGAAAACGTTATGAACACTCCGCAAAGAATATACAGCAGCTGGAAGTTTTGCGTTTCAGAAATTATGTTTGCAACACCCTGACTCATCATCTGCGGCAATACAACTGCGAGATTAAATATTCCCATAAATAATCCCATCTTATTCTGATTAACCCGTTCTGTAACAATAGAGAATACAATTGAAATTACTGCAGACCAGCCGATTCCTGTTAAGAACATACCCAAATAAAAATTAGCTTCATATCTTCCGAAGAAAGCAATGTAAAAATATCCAATCGCACTAAATGTAAGTGCTATTGTATATGTTCTTACTCTTCCTATTTTTTTTGCTATAGCAGATAAAGCCATTGGAAAAACAGCGCCCACCGCATTGAGGATTAAAAATCCCAGTGATACAATATTACCGGTTGTTGTATCTTTTGTTTGAGCAACTCCGGTTAAGAACTCAGCAAATTTATTTGCGAATACATTTGAGAGATCAAGGTTGGGAATTATCTGTTTATCGATGAAGAATCCTGACATAACAAACATACTCTGAAATGCGACCCATGTAAATGTGTGAGCGAGCATAATTTTCTGAAATTCGTTTTTATCCGATTCTTCTTTTCTTCCTTTAATGATTATCCACGCACCAATAATTATAGTGTAAACAAGTGCAAGAATAAGCAGTGGATTATGAATTGAGCGCAACTCATTTTGATAAAAATGAAAGATCAACCCAAAAACACCAAAAACTAGAAAGCCGTACAACGGAAAAATTGATTTGAAAATATCCAGCACTGTGTGTTTCTCTTCTTTAGCTTCCATCTGTCCAGGCAATTCTTTAGGCTCTTCAATTAATAAGATCGGGAAAACAGAACAAACCAAAACAAAAATTGCAGCGATAAGTAAGAGAGTTTCATTGCCGTAAACCATCGAAAGAAAATATGCCAGCACTCCAAATGTTCCGGAAATAACCTGCATCCAAACGTAGCCTGATGTACGCTTCTTTCCTTCTGGAGTAAGGTCCGCAATGATTGATCTTGCCGGATTAAATGTAACGTTTACAGATAAATCAAGCAGCAACGCAATTACCGACGCGATTAAAATTATACTTGTAATTCCTGTTGCTTCTGATATCACTCCAATTTGCGGCAGAGCTAAAAACATTAAAGCGCCAACTATTCCTCCAATAATTATGAATGGTCTGCGTCTTCCGTTTAAGAACCAGACATTATCACTGATCATTCCTACAATAACTTGTCCGAAAATTCCTGCCAATGGACCGGCAAGCCAGACAAATGCTACTTCGTGTATATCAAGGCCATACTTTTTATTCAGTATCCAGCTAAGTGCCGCTATTTGTGTTGAAAGTGCAAATCCAACAGCTGTGGCGGGTAAAGCGAGCATAGCATAAAAAGTGTTTGTAAGTTTTTTCTGAATTTCTAACATAAATTTGCCTATGGTTGTATGCTATTTAATTAACAAAAATATTTCTGCTGATTTCTTTTTTATATTTATTTTCTTGTTATTGCTGATATCGGTAACATTATTCGTTTTTAAATTTTTAATACTGATAGTGCCTGATAAAGTTTCTTTATAATTATTAAGATCGACTTCAAAATCATTAGAATTACTATTTACTATTACCATTGTAGATTCATTTTCAAATTCTCTAAAGTAAACATACACACCATCAAATGGATAATAGTGTATCAGCTTACCGTTTGAAAAAGATTTATAATTTTTTCTTATATCCAATAGATTTTGTGTGAAGTCAAAAATATTGTTTTGATAATCAGTTCTATCACATTCTGAAAATGCATTTAAAGTGTCCCCCTTAAATCCACCCGGAAAAGGAGAACGAATTGCTCCATGATGATCAGTTCCAATAATTCCGATCTCAGTTCCATAAAAAATAGTTGGGATTCCACGTGTTGTCAGGAGAATTGTTAAAGCGATTTTATACTTTTCCAAATCCCCATTAGCAACAAACATTCCCCTGCTTATATCATGATTATCAAAAAAAGTTAATAGATTGTTTGGATCGTAATAAAGAAAATCCTGCGCAAGTGTATTAAAGATTGCTTCAAGTCCTTTTTTACCACTTAGATAATTTCGAAGAGCATCAGATAATGCAAAATCAGTAACACAGGGTAAATTTGTGTTTAAGTGAATACCAAATTTATTTTTTTGCTGATACGCTGCAAGATATGATGGTTCACCTGTCCACACTTCACCAACAACATTAAGATTTGGATATTCATCAAGTATTTCTTTAGCCCAATCAGCCATGGCATACTGATTACAATATGGATAAGTGTCTTCCCGAATTCCATCTAATCCTGAATACTCAATCCACCAAAT
>DASVGS010000324.1:0-2098 GCA_036379435.1 Ignavibacteriaceae bacterium | reverse complement strand
GGATGATAAAAATTTATACTCCTGCCGGTTATGAACAATCTTCAAATTATCCAACGCTGTATGTTAATGATGGTTACAAGGCAATCGAATACTGTTCTTACATAAATGTTTTGGATAATCTTATTGCAGATAAAAAAATTGTTCCTGTTATAGTGGTATTTATACAATACCGGGAAAATGATAATACTTTTTTTATAGAAAAAACAGAAGAATATATTACGGCAATTTGTGATGAACTTGTTCCGCTTATTGAAACCAGATATAAAACATCTACTTCTCCAAATGATCGTGCAATATGCGGAATATCAGCAGGAGCTCATATATCAATGCTAACCTCACTAACTCGCCCCGATGTATTTCTGAATGCTGCGGGACAATCAACTACAATTACAAAAAATCTTTTTGATGCACTTGAAAAAATATCGTTAAATGATAATACACGTAAGTCTTTCCGCTTTTATTTTGATGTGGGCAGGTTTGATCTTATATCCGGCGGATTTGAGAACTACACTTTTTTATATGCAAACCAGTTGTTGGATAAAGAAATGAAAAAGCTTGGATTGAATCATGTTTTTAACATATATAATGACGGGCATCAATGGGCAAACTGGAGAGAAAGAGTTGATAAGCTTTTAATTTTTCTTTTTGGTATTTAGTTGTAATTGGATTTATTAAAAACACAAAGCGGAAAATTATTTCCGCTTTGCATTTGATTAATCTTATTTCTAAAAATCAATTACCCGTATAATTATAATTATACAACACTTAACTTTTTTATTACCTAAGACTTTTATCCTATAAATTCATTCAATGTCATCTTATCAGAAATTGTTAGTGAGCCGTCTCTTGATGTAAATGCAAATTCCAGTTCACTCGTTTTGCGGCCCAGATATTTTTTCATGCTTTTTACTATGCCGCGGGAAAATAATTTGTAAGTGGTAAACAAAGCTGTTTTTATTCCATTAAGTGTCGGAAGATTATTTACAAAATTTATCCATTCACTATCAGGATTTTTTGCCGAGAATAATGATCCGTTTTTCCATCCGCTTACCAAAAGATAATCCGCATTTTCCAATTTGTTCGGTTCAAAATTATTAATAGGAATAAGCTCTGCGGCAAGCCCACGGGCAAGAAGAAAATGTGCTATCTCTTCACCAAATCTTTTAGCCGTGCTGTTTTTAGTCTCAAAAATTATTATCGCCTTTTTCATACCAACTCCGTTATAATTACTGGGTTAAACGTAAATATGAAGCGGGCAAAACTCAATTAATATATTATAAGTGGATAATATTAGTGATGGTGTAAATTATTTCATTATCAATAGCGGAAAGAAATTGCGGTTAAAAAAAATTTATTTGTTTAATTTTTCTTTACAGCCATTATGGTTAAATCATCCGTAAGTAAAGAGTTCCGGGTATATTCTTTATTGTCTTTCAAAAACATATTAACCATCGCTTCAGCTGATTGATTTTTACAACTGTTTAGCAGTGATATTACTCTTGCTTCGCCGTATTCAATTCCATCCGCAAATGACTCAGTCAATCCATCTGTATAAAGAAGAAGTGAATCTCCCTTATGCAATGAGAATTTTTCGACTATATATTCTGTTTCGCAGAAAAGCCCGATAGGAATACCGGTAGCGTTTACAGGTTTAACAATTCCATCTGAAAGAAGCAGCGGCGCATTGTGCCCTGCATTGCAGATCTCTATTTCCCCAAATTGATTCGCTTTACCAAAAACCATCGTTGCATAATTGGTGTTCATCGTACTTTCACAAAAAAGCCGGTTGGCTTTATCAACCAGTTCACTAACACCCAGACCAAAAGAAAGTAAGCTTTTTATTAATGCGTGCAGATGCGACATCATTAATGAAGCGGCAACTCCTTTGCCCGATACATCGCCGAGTACAAATAAAACCGAGTCGTCTGCCATTTGAATTATATCACAGAAATCTCCGCTGACTGCACCCGCAGGTTCATAGTAATAACTCAATTCCCATCCGTTAACACAAAGATTATTTTGGGGAAGAAGATTTCTCTGTATTTTGGAAGCAAACTCAAGATCAAGTTCAAGTGCTTTTTGTTGATGTGCATTAAGA